>JBNKOV010000144.1:0-9861 GCA_050294955.1 Holophagae bacterium | reverse complement strand
AAAAAGCACGGTTTATTGGATTTGGATGGTCGGTTTGGATTGCATCCCGCTTTTGGCGCGTTGCATGGCATGTTCAAAGAAAAACGCCTCGCCGTCATACACGGCGTTGGGCTTACGCATACGGCCAGATCCCATTTCGACGCCCAGGACTTTATGGAAACGGGGACGCCGGGACGAAAGGGCACGCCTGATGGTTGGTTGAGCCGACTTGGGTTTGAGTTGGGCGATGGAAGATCACCGTTGCGATCTGTCGCTTTCAGCGCCTCTCTGCCCAGAGCCATGACGGGCGCTTCACCCGCTTTCGCTCTGGAAAATCTGAGCCAATTGGCCCGGTTCCAGGACTCTGGCCTGTCTCAATTTGCACAAACCCAATCCGCCCTGTTGAAGCAGGCAGCCGCAAACGCTCAAGCCCTGGGCGAGTTCAGGAACCGTGTCTGGCCGGCAACCCATAAAGCAGCCCAGTATCCCAGGGGTGATCTGGGACAGTCCCTGAAACAGGCCGCCCAGCTTATCAAGGCGGGCGTTGGCGTGCAATTGGTCATGGTGAATTCGGAGGGTTGGGACACCCATCGTGGACAAGGCGTTGAGCGAGGCGCTTTTTTTCGGGCGGCAGCGCCGCTGGGCGCAGCACTGGCCGCCTTTCAATTGGATCTTGGCCGACATGTGGATCGCGTGCTGACTTTGACCATGACCGAATTTGGCAGAACGGTTAAGGAGAACGGAACCGGGGGCACCGATCATGGACGGGCTTCTTGCTTCTTCGCCATGGGGGCCGGAGTGAAGGGCGGTCGTGTTTATGGTTCGGTCCCCGAGTTGAAGAAATCGGCCCTTGCCGACGGGAGAGATCTGCCGGTTGCTGTGGATTTCCGCTCGGTGTTATGGGAGGCTGCGACAAAGCATTTCAATCTGAATCCCGGTGCGGGTCTGTTTCCAGGTTGGCGTGGTCCTGGCTTGCCATTTCTTGAGAAAGTTTAAGGGTTATCTAAAGCGCACCGCAAGAAGTTCGGCGTTGAAACCGGGTCCAAACGCCGCCATGATTCCCAGGCCTTCCGGGTTGGAGGCCAGCGTTTCCTTGAGCACCCAGATCACGGACGCAGAGGACAGGTTGCCAACCTCTTTTAGAACTTTTCGCGACGCGGCGATATCGCTCTCTTCCAAATTTAATACCTCTTTCAAGGTGTCGAGGATGCGGCGACCTCCAGGGTGGAACACGTAGTTGCGAATATCGGAAAGCTCCAGATCGTGGCTCTTGAGGAAGTCAGCAACCGGTTCCGCAAAGTCGGTTTTCACCAGGTCTGAGATCTTCTTGTCCAAAATAATTTTAAAGCCTTCCTCGCTCAGGTCGAAGCCCATGAGTTCTGGCGTGTCGTAGAAAAAATGGGCCTGATTGGCCAGGATTTCACAGGGGCCGGGCTCTCCGCTCATGAGTACGGCGGCCCCGCCGTCGCCAAAAAGCGCCGCTGAGACCAGATTGGCGACGCGAAAGTCTTTGGTGCGGTAGGTTAAGGAGGGCAGTTCAATTGCCATAACCACTACTTTATGAGTGGGGTGGGCCTTCAGGTATTCCGACGCCCTGGAAATGGCCATGGCGCCGGCTGCGCAGCCCAATTCGGTGATGGGCAGTCGTTTCACGGATCGTTTCATCTTGAAATGGTTTACCAGATGAGCGTCTACGGACGGAATCATGAAACCCGTGCAGGAGGTGGAGATGATAAGGTCAATTTCCTCAGGTTTTAAACCGGTTTGAGCAAAAAGATCGCTCATCAGTTTTTCGCCCAGAGCGATGCTGGATTCTTTGAAGACCTGATTGCGCCAGCCCAGAGAGTCGTTGTCTAAAATCTCGTGAACGTCTTTCACCAGATACCGTTCCTCAACGCCTGCGTTCGCAAATAGACCAAGGGCCTGGTCCAGAAAGGGGACTTTGCCTTTGAGGACGCGCTTCCCCATTTCTCTTACTTGTTCTTGTCCCAGATAATGGTCGGGCAACGCGGTGCATATGTGATTTACAAAAGCCATTGACTAACATCTCCATTGAATAGTGGCGGAATGATTTAACGAATCGGTGAGGGTTATGGATCGGGACGTTCCTTGGGCGATTGCCTGCAGAATTTGCAGGCCAGGCTCCAGAACCGGGGCTGCCGCAATGGGCGGATGGGTCGCTTCTCCTGAGCCCGGCTCAAGAGATCCGTGAACTGCCTGGCCGGTTAGGAGCAGGCAAATGGCGCCCTCCAGCCCGGATTGCTCGGGATGAAGCCACGCCATTTTTTGAGACTCCTCTTCGCGATCTCCGGCGGACGCCATGACAAGGAGCAGGGGACCGCGTTTCAGCATAACCCTGATGTTGGGCAGCGCATGGGCCAGCCCAGTGGCGGCGTCCAACAGGTTTAAACAGGGACCGGTGATATGGTATTTCATGGAAAGCGCTGCGGGAATCTGGTTTTGCAACGATTTGACCAGGGTGAAGGGGTGAATGCGCTTGTACCGCTTTTCCCCAAAGCCTTCGCCTGTAAGGGTTCCGTCGCTTGATGCGGCCCAGGCCTTGCGGAAGGCTTTGACGGTGGAGCCGGAGGGACCGCAAATGGTAACCAGACCCAATTCCCGAGTGTCGGGGCTCATGATCTCAAAAGCCCGTTCGGCGTAGTCAGCCGCCGGTCCCGTGGTGCGACGCCCATTTAAAAGGCCTACGGTTTCAATGTTTTCCAAACCTGCCAGCTCGGGCACGTCCCTTGAAAAAACAGCGCTGATACGCGCAATGCCAATCACGGCTTCTCTCCGGCAAAGAGCACGCTGGAATTCTGACCGCCGAAGGCAAAAGCATTGGAAAGGGCAAAGTTGCCGGAAATGGGCTGGGCCTGATTGGGGACAAAATTGAGGTCGCATTGGGGATCGGGCTGGTTAAGATTAATGGTTGGCGGGGCGACCTGTTCTTTCAATGCCTGCAGGCAGACGATGGCCTCGATCAAGGCGGCGGCGCCCAGGCAATGGCCAATCATGGATTTAATGGAACTTATGGCAAGGGAAGGCGCTTTGTCGCCAAATAACTGGTGGTAAAGTTGACTTTCCTTCAGGTCGTTTGCGCGGGTGGCCGTGCCGTGGGCGCTAACATAAGCGACCTGATCCAAGCCACCCAAGGCGCCTTGACAGGCTCGCAACATAGGGGTTAGATCTTCCGGCAGGTCCACGAACTTATCTGCGTTCAGGGATTGTCCATACCCGCAAACATAGCCCTCGGGTTTGTGAGGGGGGTGATTGGTGAGCCAAACTGCAGCGGCTCCTTCGCCCATGACAAAACCCCTGCGGCGTAAGTCGAAAGGACAACTGGCCTGTAAATCCGGCTTTTCGTTTAAGGCCTTCAGGTTATGGAATAAGGCGAGTCCAACCGGATTCAACATGGCGGACGCGGCGACCACCACCACATCGTCCACAACCCCCTCGTTCAGCCATTGCACCGCCGCGATCAGAGCGTCGTTTCCTGTGGCGCAGGCTGAGTCCACTCTGATTCGAGGGCCTGCGCTCTTGAGGCGTGTCGCCAGAAAATTCATGGGGAAGTCGAAGGAGTACCCCGCCACAGCTTGCATCTGCTCGGCTGATTCTGTATGGCTCAGGGTGTGTTCCATGTAGTCCGTTTCGGAGAAGAGGTTGGGGAGCCCCAACACAAGGCCGTAGTTCCTGTCCGGGTCGGTTTCCAGGCGATCAAGAGCGGCAAGAGCAAGGCTTAGGGCTCTGGGCATGAAGGGGAAGGGCCAGTCTCCCGGATTGTCGAAATCAAGCGGAACCCTTGCGCCAACGCCAACCGGCATGATTTCTTCCAAGAGAGACACAGCGGACACGCCGTCCCGGAGGCCTGACCAGTTCAGGAGTTCGGGGAGTATCATGGCGTGGCTTGCGACAGAAACAGGCTGCAAAAGAGATCCTTTCTTGAAGTTCTGGTCGTCCAGCAGGACTGCCTTATACCTTAGCGGGCTTTCAGGTTCACGTAAACGTGAAAAATGTCTTGATTTGAAATTGCACCCAGCATTGCGGAGTAGGGCTCGATGCCAAATTGAGTGAAACTGAGACTGCCCAACGACTCAAGCGTGAACCCCCCATCCTCTTCGCCCAGGTTGGCGGGAAATTGGGCCGCCACTTTTTTTCCCACAATAGTGACCTCTACCTCCAATATCCAGTCGAAGGACCGCTTGCCAAAGGTGGACGGCTCTTTTCTAATCCCGGTGATTCTGGCGTGGATCTGCTTGTGGACCTTGCTGTTAAGCTGATCTTTGCTCATCATGGATTTGCGAATCTTCTTGCGATTGCCGTCCGATTGGGAAGAGAAGGGCTCGTCCAGAACAGCCATATCCTGAAGAATCCCTTGCCACGCCTTGCTTTTCTCCGGGCTGTCGATCACCAGATCCTCCACGGGAAAGGTTATCTCAAGTTGGGTCTCCAGCGGGTTTTCCAGATTGTAGGAAAGTTGCCCCTCAAATTTGGAGGCATAAACGAAGTGATTGTGGGCCAGACCCTTAGCTATGCCGGCCTTGTGGGTGATAATGGCGAAGAGGCTGTCTTGATCGATGGTTGGCGCCTCACCGGTTTGAAACAGGCTCAGCAGCCAGATCAGATGTGGGATAACCGTCATCTCGCCTCCCTGGTTAACGCGAGTATTTGTGAACCAGACGGTCCCTGCCGAACACCTTGTCCCGGACCAGGGACGCGGTTTCTTCGATGGACCTGCTGGTGACATCGATTACGGGCCAGCGTCTGTGGCGTCGGAAATAGGCGTCCGCTTCGTCGATCTCCTCCAGAATGGCGTCGGGAGAGGTGTACTCCGATTGCATGACGCTAAGGGAGGAGAGGCGCCGCCTGCGGATCTCCAAAAGTCTAGAAGGATCGATGGTGAGCGCCACAATCTTGCGCTGCTCAATATCGTCCAGTTCGGGCGGGGGTTTCACGCCCTTGGCAAGGGGCACGTTGACCACCTTATAGCCGTAGAAGGAAAGGTACATGCTCAAAGGGGTCTTGCCGGTGCGAGACACGCCAACCAAGACGATGTCAGAATCCTCCAAACCCGTAATCCGTTTGCCGTCATCGTGATAGAGGGTGAACTCGATGGCCTCCATCCGCTTGAAATAGGCCTTGCTCACCCCGTGGAAGAGGTCGGCGTTGCGAGAGGGCTCCGCGCCCAGGAAAGAGGAGATCTCCATCAGCGCGGTGGTGAAGAGGTCAAATCCCCGTCTTTCAATTCGGTCCAACCCTTCCTTTAAGTAGTCTCTTAGTTCCGAGTTCACAATGGTGTAGGCAACCATGACCGGGTCCGGATTGTGCCGGGCGCTTTCCAGGATTTTGTCTACATGTTTGAAGTCGGTGACCTTGGCGTAACGGCGGGTGTAGATGCCCTTGGTTCTGGCGAATTGGGTGAGCAGCGCTCGGATAAGGTTGCCCGCGGTTTCACCGCTGCCGTCTGAAACGACGTAGATATAAAAGCCCTGAGGGGGAGTTGCCTGTGTCATGAGAATGCGCCTCGCTTATGCTGTCATGCCTGTTGCTCTTTGAGAATATCTCTGATGCCGTCAACCACTTGAAGCGCAAAGTTTACATTCCCCAGAGGCGCGCTGATCTGAGCGCCTGCGATGCAGGGCAGGATTTTGCGAACGCTCTCAACCGCCACGTCCAGGCCGATCTCACGAGCTTCATCCGCATCGGAGGCCGCCTCCATCCGGGACAGGACCTGGGCGGGGATATCCACGCCAGGAACCTCGTTATTCATGAATTCGGCGTTCTTATAGGAGATCAGGGGCCAGACGCCTGCAATAATGGGGATATTGAAATGGGCCACCTTCTCATAGAATCGAAGAAACTGGTCCGGGTCAAAAACCGGTTGGGTAATGGCGAACTCGGCTCCCGCCTCCACCTTCCAGCGGAACCGGCTCAATTCCTCTTCCGGGTTCACGGCAGTGGGGTTGAGGGCTATGCCGATGCAATAGGCGGTGGGTTTCTGCAGCTTGTTCTTGCCAATATCCCGTCCGTGATTCAGGCCGTTGATGATATTGGTGAGGCCAATGGAGTCCACATCGAACACGGCGGTGGCGTCGGGATAATCGCCCAGTTTGGGCGGGTCGCCGGTCACAGCCAGAATATTTTTCAGGCCGCCTGCGAAATCGCCCAACAGGTCGGATTGGATGCCCAGAATATTGCGATCCCGGCAGCAGTAGTGAAGCACGGTTTCAATGCCAATGCGGTTCTCGATAAGCAGGGCCAGAATTTGGGGCGACATGCGGCTGGAGGCCCGTGGTCCGTCGGGAATATTGACTGCGTCCACGCCCGCCGCCTTCAGTTTGGCGATGCGCTTGAGGATGCGGGTTGGATCGCAGCCCTTGGGCGGCGTAACCTCTACGGTAAAGACAAATTCCTTCTTGTGGATTTTGGCCGCCCAGTTGGACTTCTCCTGGAAGGGGACAATGGCGACATGTTCTTCTTCCACGTGTTTGTCTATCTGGGCCTCTTTCTTATGGGCGCTGGTGCTCTGTTCCTGGCCAATGGCCCGGCCCATGGCTTTGATGTGTTCTGGCGTGGTTCCACAACATCCGCCAATGACTCTGACGCCAATTTTCAATAAACGTCTCGCATAGGTGGCCATGTACTCCGGGGTGCAGAGGTACATATTCCTGCCGTCCACGCTGCGGGGAATGCCCGCGTTGGGCATGGCGCAAAGCGGCTTGGAGGCGACTCGCGCCATTTGTTCAATGACGTCGAAGATGACCTTCGGACCCACCGAGCAGTTGATGCCCATCACGTCCATGTCCAGTTGTTGGAGGTCGTTCACCAGGAATAGGGGTTCGGTGCCGTAGAAGGTCTGACCAAAATCGTTGACGGTTAACATGCCAATGATGGGCTTGTCTGAGACCATGCGAATGCCTGCGATGGCTTCTCGCAGTTCCGCAACCCGGGACATGGTTTCAACCACAAACAGATCTACGCCGCTGCGGTCCAAGACCTCGGCCTGTTCTCTGAAGTACTCGCGACATTCGTCGAAAGATGTGGGTCCATAGGGTTCAATTTTAATGCCCAGGGGACCCAAGGCGCCAGCAACCCAAGCGGAATCGCCCGCCATTTCCCGGGCCAGTTTCACGCCGGCCTCATTGATGCGAGCCAACTCGTTTTCATATCCGAAGCTCTTCAGGCGAAGGCGGTTTGCGCCGAAGGTGTTGGTCTCCAAAACCTGAGCGCCCGCTTCAATGAAATCTTCATGGACTTGCCGCACGAAATCGGGATTGGTGAGGTTGACGTGGTCGAAACATTGGTTGATGAACACGCCCTTGTCGTATAGCTGGGTGCCCATCGCCCCATCGAACAAAATGGGGCGGCCCTCTTTCAGAGCCTCTCGGAATGATTTTTTCATAGAGTTTAACGAAGCCTCAACGAGTAAAAGATTGGCCGGCAAACGCCAGACCGCCACCATAGCCTATTACGATAATTGCTTCAAGAGCCACTCGCCGAACTTCGGCATGAAAACTACATAATTCGAGCCTTCCAGTTTGTCCGCCCCAATCTCGGCCCTGGGGTTCTTCCGCTTCTGGATCATGGTTTTCATGGCGTGGTATTTAATGGGCCACTCCGCAGGAAGCAACTGGAGCGCGCCTTTGAGAGAGAAAATACCGGTTTCCTGTCTGAGAAAGGTCTGCAAATCCCAGCTCTTGGGGATGCGATGCACCCTCAACAACTCGTTGTGGAGATACCACTGACTGAAAACGGGCATGTCGGCCCAAATGCGACTGCCGTACTGTTTTAAGCCCATCTCGCTTGAGCAGTGCGTCCCATCTTTGATGGCCTTTTCTCTTAAAGCAAGTATTTTGCGGTATTTGCCCGTGCTCTTGGGATCAAGAAGCTTCATGACATCCGCCAGAGGGAACCAACCTTTTTGGGACATTAACTGGGATGCGTCCCATTTGCGGTCAACCCTTCGAAACATCAACAGATTGGGGTCCGGCCATTCCCGAATACTGCTTTCTGACATAGAACGCGCCTCCTGCACTTATTGCAGAATCATCCATTACATTGTGCCAAAATAGGGCTCTACTGTCAAGGCGCGCCTTGCTTTTGGACAGGTTATCGGCATGAGGCAGCGCGCTTTTACGATTTTTCAAATCGCTGCTTCAAGAGTGTTGGCGGAGCCCTGTTTTCTTCCTCTCACGGCTGTTCCCAGGCCCTGGCCCTTCTCGGCCTATTTTTTCATCGGAGCCATGGTGGGAGTGTGGTAAGATGACCTTCGCGATTCGAAGAATGCGGAGTGGTGTATCCTATGCTGAATCTTGCAGTGGTCCTAGAAGACAGCGCACGCCAATCACCAGATAAAACGGCGGTGATTGCGGGCAGCGCCCAGTTAACCTTTCAACAGATGAATCAAGCGGCCAACCGCATTGCCTCAGGCCTTGCCAGCAAAGGCATTGGCCCGGGAGACAAGGTGGCGACGTCTGTCCCCAATTTGCCTTTTTTTCCCTTGGTCTATTACGGCATCCTGAAAACCGGAGCCACCGTGGTCCCGCTGAACGTGTTGTTTAAAAAAGAGGAAATTACCTATCATCTCAACGACAGTCAGGCCGTGGCCTATTTCTGTTTTCAGGGTACGCCCGCTCTGCCAATGGGCGAGATGGGCAAGGCCGGGTTTGAAGGCGCAGAGGGCTGCGCCCATTTTTGGATGATCACGGCAGACGGCAAACCCCTTGCCGATGGCACGCCCACCCTGGGCGAGCTGATGGCCTCTGGCGCCGATTCCTTTGAAACCGCATGCACCCAACCCACCGACACCGCCGTGATTCTCTACACCTCCGGCACCACGGGCCAACCAAAAGGGGCCGAACTCACCCATCATAGTATTTTGCTGAACGCTATGATGAGTAAAGACATCATGGTGGGACGGCGGGACGACATCCATCTGGTCTGCCTGCCCCTCTTTCATTCGTTTGGTCAAGTCTGCCAAATGAATCAGGCCATGTTCGCCGGAGCCACTCAAGTCTACCTCCCTCGCTTTGAGGCTCAGGCCGCATGGGATCTGCTTGTGGGCGAAAATGTCACCGTCTTCTGTGGCGTGCCCACCATGTACTGGGCTTTGCTTCATCAGACCTCAGCCAGCGACGACGATCTGAAAAAGGTCGCAAGCACCTTGCGCATATGCTGTTCCGGTGGCGCGCCCATGCCGGTTGAGATTATGAAGGATTTCGAAAAAGCGTTCGACGTGCCCATCCTGGAGGGCTACGGTCTTTCGGAAACATCGCCGGTCGCTACCTTTTCTCGCACCGACATGCCCCGCAAACCCGGATCCGTGGGCGTTCCTATTTGGGGCGTGGAGGTTAAGATCTTCGACGCGGAGGATAAGGAGGTTGGCGTTGGCGAAAGCGGTGAAATTGCCATCCGGGGTCACAACGTCATGAAGGGCTATTATCGCAGACCTGACGCCACTGCCAACGCTATTCGCGATTCCTGGTTTCGAACCGGCGATGTGGGGAAGCTGGACGAGGACGGATACTTGTATATCGTAGACCGTGTGAAGGATATGATCATCAGAGGCGGCTTTAATGTCTACCCTCGTGAGTTGGAAGAAGTCCTGCTAGAGCACCCCGGCGTGTCCCTTGCCGCGGTTATCGGCGTCCCCGATATGGAGCATGGCGAAGAGGTTAAGGCTTTTGTGGTGCCAAAAGACGGGCATGTTCTGGATCCAGAGGCGGTTATTGCCTGGACCCGCGAGAGGATGGCCGCTTATAAATATCCCAGGATTATTGAATTCCAAGAACAACTGCCCATGACAGCGACGGGGAAGATACTAAAGCGTGAATTGAAGTAAATAAACAAAGCGTAGTAGACCACTGCGGTCTACTACGCTTTGTT
>JBNKOV010000143.1:0-9942 GCA_050294955.1 Holophagae bacterium | reverse complement strand
AATTCTCAAAAAAGGTGACCTCAAAATCCGGTCCAAGCGTTTCCTTCACAAAGGCTTCGTCGAAATAGGCCAGACCCGAAGCCTCGGCCAGCCACCAGGCATTGACCGCGCTATAGCGGGTGAGATCGGGCCGAAAGGGGAAATGGCTGGCATGTTCAAAAAAGGGTTGCCTAAAATGGGGCAACAATTCGGGGATGGAAAAACCCTCCCGCTTTTTCTTCTCAAAATCCATAACGACCTCCCACCACTCACATGTCCTCGGGAACTTGAACCGCCCACATTATAACCCGACGGACCCATAATAATGCGCTTAAAAATTGGGTCCTCCTGCAGAATTCGAGATAAGACGCTACTCTGGATTCGGCGTCCACAACAGCGCAAACCCCTTGCCCTGCAGGCGTCGCCACTGCTGGTCCCATGGCCAATAAGCAACATGCGGTCTGATTCTAGCGTACAATCCCATGATGCTCCACGCATGCATGGTAAAATAAGAGCTAGGGAGGTGCTGAGATGGCGTATATATGGATTTTGACCACTGCTTTTCTAACATTTTCCGGGGACGGCCCCAATCTCTCCCCCAAACTCTGGGGCGCCTTGGAAGAACTTGAAAAGGCGGACGCCGAAGGCTGGAACGGCATTCCGCTCACCACCAGCTCCAAAGCCATGGTAATAACCACCTCCTATGGCGGCACTTCTACCAAGGCCGGCCTGGAAGCTCTGAAGCAGGGCGGAAGCGCCATGGACGCCGCGCTGACCACCGCCTTTACCGAAATTGCCCTGAACATGGGCAGTTGGAGCAGTTACGCGGGTATTATGTCTGTGGTTTATTACGACGCCGCCAGCGGTGAAATCCATTCAGCGACAGGAGGTTGGAAGATTCCTGCCGCCGAAAAGGCCCCCTTGACCATTCCCCTTTCTTCTGAACGCAATGAACGGGGATTTCCCGTTCCGGGCAAACGAACGGGCCGGGGCATCCTGGTTCCTGGCTTTATGGCCTGCGCCCAGGCAACCCACAAACGCTTTGGTAAACTGCCCTGGGCCACCCTGTTCCAACCCGCCATCTATTTTGCTGAAGAAGGTCGCAAGTTCTCGCCCATGCACCAATTCCTCATTAACGCCAAAAAAGAGGTGCTGCAACGGTTTCCGGAGACCTGGGCCATATTCTCCAAGCCCAATGGCGAGGACTACAAGCTGGGCGATGTGTTTAAACAAAAGGCTCTGGCCCACACCCTGCGAGCAGTGGCTAAAAATGGGGCGGACTACATGTATTCCGGTCCCTGGGGCCAAGATCTGGTGAAGGCGGTCCGCGAAGAAGGCGGAAACCTGACCATGAACGATTTAAAGATCTATAAAACCAATTGGACGGAGCCTGTTAGGGTAAAATATGGACCGTTCGAAGTTGTGGGCAGCGGATTTCCCAACATGGGCGGCATCCACACGGTTGAGGCTTTTAACATGTTAAACCTCGCCAAACCAACGAAGAAGGGTCCCTATTGGGAAAATGGCGAGAGTTTATACTACATGATCCAAATTTCCCGAATGGCCGCCATCAACACCCTGGCCCCACAGCGCTACGGCTTTGATCCGAAGAAACTGTTTGGCAAGGAAGACTTTTCTCCCACTGGCAGACTGAAGCGCAGCACCGCCAAGGCCATGTGGCGGAGAATGAAAAAGGACGACTGGTCCCAAGCCCTGCAGCAGGCCTTGATGAGAGTTCCTGAATCGGGCAGCCATAGCGACACGGTTCTTGCCATTGACGAGCGGGGCAACGCCGTGGCGCTTACCCACTCCATTAATGTGGCGAACTGGGGAAACAGCGGCATTTTTGTTGGCGGCATTGGCGTTTCAGACGCCGGGCGATACCAAAGAGCGTCGATGTCGAAATCCGGGCCTGGCAGCTACCTTCCCGAAGCAACCAATCCTCTGATTGTTCTTAAAAAAGGCCGACCGGTGATGGCCTCCGGGGCCGTTGGCAGAGGGTTGCACGAAGTAACCATTCAAAGCCTGATCAACATGATGGACCTGGACATGAACCCCAAGGAAGCCATCGACGCGCCCAAGTTCTTAACGCCCCAATACGATCCGCAATCCAAAACCCCGGACACCTATTACATACAACGTCTGGTGAACCGTGGTTTTTCGGAAGAAGTGCTTAAAGATCTCAAGGCCCGCGGCCAGGAAGTGCTGCTGCAAGAACCGGGCGACTTCAAGGCTTATGGTTATTGGCTGGGCTTGCTTGTGGACCATAGGACAGGCGACATCCAGGCAAGTGGAACCATGGGCGGCGCTCGCGGATACTAAGCGGCGAAAGTGAAAAGCGCCAAACAGGCGCTCTCCTCCAAATTGGGGCTAGTCCAAAAACTCAAAACCCACTTTAAAGAAATGTTCGTCCATGTCGGTGCGCCAACGAACTACAGCTCGCATGGGATGCAAAGCTCCGGCTTTCACCAGGCACTCCCGATCTTTCTGCAACAGGTCGCCATTGGCCTGCTTCTGCAAAAATGCAACGCTGCAACCCGTATGGGACTGGTCTCCCAGCAAACCCAACATCACCGGCTTGAATTCGTCATTGCTTGCATCTGGGTCAATATGGGCAAGGGCTTCCATACTCCGCTGCTGCAAATCGGAAATTTCTTCAGGGTTGGGCCTGAATCTTAAATATTGCCGTCTATTTCGTGCATTTAGGTCTTCCATCAACAAACTCCCCGAATTAAATACATCACCATTGTAGATTGATTTCGGCAGGAAAGGCTATAACTTTAATGCGCGCAACCAGGAATCTTCACTTATCTGGGGACTCGGGCGCGGCATCCTCAAGGGCGGCCTGGGGAAAGACCAATTTGTAGGATGCGGGCCTGCCCTTCCACAGAACGGTGAGTTCAAGAGTCTTCGCAGGCTCGGTCTTAAAAGGATAGAAAGGACTCCTGAACTGGACGGGGTAAGTGGTTTCAAAGAAACGATTTGGCTTAATGGTGATCACGGGCAGATTGGGCTGCTTTTCCTTGAGTTCGCCCCAGAGTGTGTATTCTCTGGGATCGCCCTCAACCCGCAGCGCCACCTGAGCGTGATCCAATACCAGGTCCACCATGCTGTGATTCTTGAAGCGCCAGGAGAATTGCTGGGAGAGTTGGTGAAACTCAATTTCCAAATCGTAATCCACGTAGCGAAAATGGTCCGGTCCCGAGGCGATCATAGGCGCCTGGGTGACGCGGGGCCGAATGAGACCCGCGCTGCACGAGGACAGAACCATTGCAAAAAGGACGCACAAAGCCAGGCGGTACGCCCTAAAGTCCCTGATTTCAAGCCACATCAGAACACCCGACCAAATCGAAAACTCCACTCGGAAATGGCCTTGCTTTTGGCCGCCCGAATGTCTTCCTCGGTGAAGAAGGTGTTCTCCAGTTCTTGGATAAAGGTACGATCATCAAGGGTATGCGCCCAATCGATTCGGAAATAACCCACCGGCGAGTTCCACACCAGACCCAACCCGCCCGTGGTCACCAGAGAGCGGTCGAACATATCTTCGAATCGCTCCCAGTTCCAGCCGCCGTCCACAAAAAGGGCAGCGCCCAAACCCTGATAACCCACATCGTAGACCCCCTCTTCGCTGAAGAAGAAGAGGCCTTCGCCGCCAAGAGGTTCGCGGCTGTCTACGTCGAGCGGTCCCAAGAAGTTACGGGAGAAACCCCTCACATTGGTGGAGCCGCCGAGCAGGAAAAAGGGCGATTCTTTGAGATTCTCGGGACGTGAGGCGTCCGGCGCCTCGTATTTGCCCCATTCAAAGCGCTGGGTCCAAAGCAGGCGTCCCCAGGATTTGAAGGTGGAGAGTTTGGCGGTATACCGGTCGGAATGTTCAAATACAGAGCCATCGACGCCCGCCAGTCGGTTGAAGTAGCGTTCGACGCTTAAATTGGCGAATATGCCGTTTCTGGGATCGGTATTGCTGTCCAGGCGACGGTACAGCCAACCCAACCGCACAACGACCCGCTCTCGGTTGATGACCGCCACTTCGTCCGGCATGTCGGTGTCCAAGTGGCGATCCGTGAAGGTGGAGCTGATGTCCTGAAAAACCAGGTCTGTGCTAAAAGTCTGGTGGCGAGTGTAGGGGTAACTTACGGTCCAACTGTAGTTGGTGATTTCTTCGGTGGTCGCTTGCTCGATGAACATGGTCTCATCGTCCCCGTAATCGCCGTAATCATCAATAACCTCAAACAGTTGAGGATCGTTGTCTCGAAGTTCGTTGATCCAGTTCACACCCAATACAAAATCAAGGGGCGTTCCAAGCACCCGCTGGAACCGAACCTTGGCAAGGGCCTCTTCTTCCAAGCTGTTGCGGCCAATATTCACCGCAAGGTCGTTGATCCCGCCCAGGAATTGATGGTCCACCGCCTGAATGGAGGTCCCGAAATCGTTCTCGGTGTCCCAGTTAATCTGCACGTTGGCGTCCCAACGGTTTCGCTCAACGAGGTTGAGAACCGTCTCCCCTTCAACGGTTTGCAGCCTGGCGCTGCGGAACGGCCCGTTTTCCGTGAGCCGTCGCTGGCGTTCGGAAAGCTCGCTTTGTTTCATGCCGTCCTTGTAGCCCAAAAACCGCCGGATCTTTTTGGACTTAATGTTGCCTTCGTTAATAACATCCAGACCGTGAACGGTGGGATCGTCCAGCACAAGTCGTTTCAATTCAAGGGCGACATTGCCGTCATCGGCCCGAGGTATGATATCGAACCGCACGTTCTTGCCATGCTTCTTCTCCAAATCCAGGCGGACCTTTTCAATGAGATCGTAGGAAAAGGGCTGTCCTTTCAAGGGGCTGGCCACCTCGGTGTCGCCTTCAAAGACCCGCGCCAAAACGCCGCGCTGTCCCGGAAACACCGGCATGACGAACAATTCCGGTTCGGTAAAATCGCCTTCCCCAATGGAGGGGTTCAAGTAGCCCAGAGCAGCCAATCTCGCCCGAATTTGTTGGTGGGCGGCCGCTTCGGAGGAAAACTGCAGGACTATAAAATCCTGACGGGCCGCTTTGGTGGCGTAAAGCGGGTCCAGCAGCTTCTGGCCCGGTCCGAAATCCAGCTTCAAATTGGGAATGGGATGACCCACCAATACGTTGGCGCGGATGTCATGTCCATCTTTTTCAACCATCGCGGCCGCAAAGGGATGGCCCCGAGACACCGCAATCCGCTCCAGTCGGGAGGCGATGTCCTGCAAACCCGATTCAGTGGTGGCGTAGATAGAGGCAAGTAGCTTCTTCTCTTCCTTTTCCGATAAGGTCAAACCCTTGACAACCAGATGGGTTTGAGGTCCCATGTCCACATTCACCAATAGCTTGCTGTCATTGAATTCATGAGAAATGGCGGGGTTCAAATGGCCCCGCTTCTTCAGGGTTCTGGCCAGGTTATTTTCGGCTCTTCGCCACTGGGTGGGCGTGTAATCGTCATCGCGGGCCAGACCCAGCCCCTTCTTCACCCAACGGGGCGGATCCTTGGGATTGAAACGAATCCGTTTAATTCGCTCGGGCCTCTGTCCATCGGGATAGCCAAACTGACGAGTGTGCAGCAAGCCGGCCCCTTGCAAGCCTTTTTGGTCGCTGAGACTGAGGAAGTTATGACTCACAGGGCCGAAGACCAGCTCCACCCGCTGGTTATCCGGCTCAAAAATGGGGTAAGAATAGCGGGCTAAAATGCGTCGGGCAACCCGTTGCGAAGCAACCGCCGTCGCGCTGCTTTCGAAAAGCGTATCGGTAGAGACATTCTCAAGACTGACAAACGAGATCACGTTGCCAATAAGAAAGGTGGCGATAATGTCGTTGAAGTTATTTTCACCCAGGCTTTCCCCCAAGCTGGAGAGATAGCCGTTAAGATTAATCTCGTTCTTATTCTGAAACTCGGTAGATTCCAGAGAAATATCAAGATAGGGATCATCGGGCCGTTCCTCGTTAAACAAAATCTGGCTTGATTTAAACACAAAGCTCTGCTTGCCCAATTCCAGAGCGCTGCCCTCAGTTATATTTATAACCCCGGCATTTACACGAGGTTGAGCCAGGTTCCCTTTAATCACCAAGGAGGGTGTCTCCATCTCCAGATAGACCAGCTCATTCTCAACCACAATCGGCGTTTCCGCAGGGGCCAGCACCACCAACTGAAGATCCACCGACTCCATAAAAGGATCGGGAAAGTTCAACTCGGGAATAGACCCGATCACCGAAGCCACCACGTCCTTGAAATCGGGCGTAAGATAACTGCCGTTAATCATAAGCGTACTGGTCACCTTACTTTCCCTTGAACTGAGCTTCAGCTCAGTCGCCGAAGTCAGATTGGCGTGATAGTCGGTTAAATCCAATTGAACCTCACTGGTCCACACATTGAAAAAGGCGTCCCAACCCGTCTCCTCTGGCAGAAGACGGCCCTTCACCTCAATCTCGCCGCCATTGGCCTTACCCTTGCCTTCAGTAATATGGATCGCGCCGGACCAGTCGAAGTCCATCTTAAAAGACCACTCAGAAAGGGCCATCCAGGGATCCTTGTGAACCAGACGCCCAGACTTCTGCCTAAGCGTAGCGTGAACCCCGGGCAATTCGCCCCTGTTATTCCACTCAACCACCCCGTCGAAAACAGCGTCGCCAGCCACCTTCTCGTACCAGAGGCCAATATCGTCGGCTGTGGGTTGGAAATGGATGCGGAACCCGGTGTCCAACGGCTCGACCGAAGCCTCAAGATCGCCCACATCCAAGCCAAATGGCTCAAACCACAAACCCTTATTAAAAAATCCCTTAAACCCGTGGACCTGAATGATGTTGTTCCAATAAGTCATCTCGGTGTCCTCGACAGAAAACGAGACGCCGGGGTTCTCCATGGCCAGGTCCGAGTAGATTGAAATCTGGCCCGATGTGGGATTTAGGTCCAGGTCTTCCGGCCACAGCTCATCTAAGAACATGCGCAGCCGCTCCGGCTCTTCCAGTACAAAATTCACGGACAGGGCGATGTCGCTCTTCTTTGGCGCTTCTCCCTTCAGAAACGCGTCGATTGCATCGGCCTGATCGGCCTGACTCAAATTCAAATTCACGCCCGCGAATTGAACCTGAAAGTCCATGATGTTAACCCTCTCGTCCATAGCCACTTCGGCCTGGCGCACCAGCAAAGGTTCGTCCTGGTATTTGCCCTTCATCTGGTCCAGAACCAACACGCCGACGGGGTTTTCGAATTTCAGATCGCTTGTGAGCTGCAAGATGCCGCTGGCGGCGCCCAGCTCTAAACCATCAACCCAGTAGGAACAAAAGGTTTTCTCAAGCATTTCGGCGTCTTCCAGTTGAAAGCCGGTGGACACCTGCAGGCCGTTTTCCTTCAGGTCGAAATCCAATTCGGAGAAGACCACGCCCGCAACGCGCAACTCGGGCAGGGAGCCCTCTACCTGGCGAGAGTCGGGTAAAATGACGGCGTGGAAATTGGAGTTGGGGTCTAGGAACAGGGGGGCCTGATCCAATTCAAAGAACTGATCGGGCATGGTAAGGCCTGCTTCTAAACGGCTTCTATCCCCGAACAGGTCCAGGGCAAAAATGGGCAGTTCGGTGTCCAAGAGGGGCTGAAAGGCTTTGTTCGGTACGGTGTCCACCCGCAGGCTAACCTGCCAGTCCAGTCGGTCTTCCAGCCAGAACGTGCCCAATCCGGATACCGACCCATGGGCGGTTTTGCCGCTGATGCGAGGCATGGTCAGGGTGCGGCCCTGTAATTGGAAGGGCGCGTTGAGGCGAGCCGCCGCGCCGTCTTTGTCCAATGCGGCGGCCAAAATGCCTTTCAGCTCCGGCTCCAAAAGCGGACCCATGCCCGAGGCGTCGATAACGGCGCGTACTCGGTAGTCATCGACGGGGAAGTCCTTGCTGTCAATGCGAAAATCTAAATTCTTCCAGACCCGATTCCGGGCGTCAAAGATGAAGGACACGGCTTCGGCGCCCGGGTTGAGGCGATCCACAAAAAGGGAGCCTTCAATGGCTTCCGGCGGGCCGTTGAGCCACACATGGAGATCGTCTTTGAAGTAGGGATCGAAGGTCATGTCTTGAGCGTGAATTTCGACGGCGTCAAATTCAACAATCTTTAAGTCGGTGGTCAGCTTCCCGGAGAACCGGACCGGCCCGGAGCAGGCCTCCGGCGGTAATTCAACATAAGCGCCTACCCCGTCCAAACCAGGCAGAAGCCCCTGCCAGTCAAGGGTTAATAGCTGGGAAGCGGGATCAAAATGCCCCGCAAAACTGAGATCGCCGTGGGGTATCGGCTCTCCTTCTCCTTGGAAGGAAAATTGGCCATGCTCCATTCTGCCAATCAGTTCCATGGAGGGATCGCCAAGAATATGCGTGGTCACATCCACGGTGAGCTGATTGGGGTCCATTCCCGGCATTTTGAAGGAGGCGAAAATCTCCAGACCTTCCAGGCCCGGAACAGGCGCTTGGGTTTTTAAGCTCTCGGGGTTTCCCGTGAAGTTGAAGATGCCGTTAAGGTCTCCATCCAACAAGTCTACAACCAATTGGCCCTGACCCATTTCAGCCAGCTTCATCTCAATAGGCGCGATGAGGGGCTGGCTACGGTAGTTAAAGCCGGTTTTAAAATCGATGGGGAATGGCTTGTCCTCCACCAGGGGCTCACCATGCACCTCCAAACTGAGGTCATCGCCAATCACGCTTCCAGCCATGGTCACCGGAAAACCCTGGGGCAGATCGTCACCGGCCATGAGGGTCAGCTTTAGATTGGGCCGGAAGCCCTCTTCCAAACTGCCCTGAATATCCAGGCCGCTGGCGTCGCTGAAGATCTTGACGTGGATATCCTCGAAGACCTGAAAGTTAGTGGTGTCAACACGAATATCCGCCTTAAAAGCAGGCAGTTTCAAGCCCCCCTGCTCAATGGGCGGCGTCGTAAACATGCCGGAGAGTTCCTGGCCGGTATAGGCCACGCCAATATCGTCCACGACAAAATCCAGGGAGGTCTCCCCTTCCGGCAAACACAAGATCATATTCTCAACACGCGCATTGCCAAGGCTAATAGGCGGAATTTGCAGGGGTTCGGCAGCCGAGTCCTTCGGTGTTTCGGTCTCGGCGCCTTCCGGCATGTTCAAATTCACAAAGCCGTTGCTTGCCAGAACCGCGTCAAAATCAATTTGACCCGTGAGCAGGCCAAAAGCGCCGTCCACTATCAGGAGATCACATTTGGCGTCCAGCATGTCACCGGACACATAAAGCCCCTGCAACTTAATCTTTAGCGCAAAGAGACTGATATCAAGGCGGTCGGCCTTAATCTGCCAACCGAACGCCTCCGCTTTCTTCACAATAAATCGCCAAATGGCCATCTCCACAGGCTGAGTGTGGAGCATGGCCAGAGCAAAGCAAAGAATAACAGCGCCGGACCAGGCCAGACGCTTGAGCCATTTCTTCAAGCTCAGTTGCCTCCCAGCTTTTGCAATTTATCATTCACATAACGATAGCGGTTTCCAGTTCTGGGAACCATTTCCAGATAGATCCGCCAGTATTTGGCCGCCAAAGCGGCGTTATTGTCCTTGAAATAGGCCTCGCCGAGCTCGAAATAGGTCTCGGGATAATCCTTGTTGGCGTCAATCGCCGCAAGGAAATGGGGCACCGAGCCTTTGTAATTTTTCTTAAACTTGTAGATGCTGCCCAGCATGGAATGGGCCATGTAGGACTTCTTATCCATTTTCACCGCGTCTTTGAGCAGCATTTCCGCCTCGTCTATGTCGCCCGCCATTAACTTCAACTGAGCGCTAACTACATGGTTAGAAGAACTTGCGGCCTTGCTGCGTTTCTGATCATAGGAGGAAATGGCGCTATCGTCTTTCAAACCCCTCAGCGCCTTCAACCGCCCGATCTGAGCCTCCAGGTTGTCCTGATCCGCGCTCAAAACAGCATCGAATATTTTCAGCGACTCGGCGTATTCTTTATCGTAATACAAC
>JBNKOV010000142.1:0-9955 GCA_050294955.1 Holophagae bacterium | reverse complement strand
AAGCAAAAGAAGGCAGAAAATCAATATACTCTTATGCTTGTTGGGCTTCTGGACTTTCTGGAGATCAATATCCCAAATAGGGTGAACCATGCTCTTGCAATAAAGTTCAAAAAAGCCCTTGGAATAAATAAACAGCTCACAGAAAACACCTTCATTCCAGCCTATTTTGCCCTTCGGGGATTGATGGTGGTCTATCCGGAAAGAGCCATTTTCACCAGGACCATTAAGACCAGGCTCCTCAAAGCAGCCGACGATTACACCAGCGCCAATAAATCTCTAAAGTTAATCAAAGGCCTGGCTGCTCGGCTGCCTATCGACCCCAGATGATTGCAACTCAATAAAAATGGTGCTTGATAACCATTCGGCTTTTGGATCCCCCACGCTTCATGGGTGCTTTCAGCTTGACAGCCGATTAGGGTTCCGGGCCATAATAACTCACCTGTTGCCCCTCTGCGAGGCTATCCCGCAATTGCTGGAGCTGAACCCATGCCCTCATCACCTGAAACCATTGCTGCAACTGTGGCGGCGGTCTATAAGGACAAGTCTCGTGCGGTGTTTGCCACGCTGGTGCGTCTTTTGGGAGATATCGATCTGGCTGAAGACGCCCTTCACGATGCTTTTTTCCAAGCGTTGAGGCAATGGACAGTTGAGGGCGTCCCGACCAATCCCACTTCCTGGCTCATTTCCACGGGCCGGTTTAAGGCTATTGATCGTCTGCGCCGTCAGGGTCGTTTCGACCGGTTGCCTGCAGATATGGCCAATTTGGAGGCGGCCCCCTTGGCCGAGCAGGATCTGGATGGAATTGAAGACGATCAACTCCGCTTGATCTTCACATGTTGTCACCCCAGCCTCTCGGTGGAGGCGCAAATCGCCCTTTCTCTCCGTGAGGTCTGTGGTCTGACCACCGAGTCGATTGCTCATGCCTTTTTGATCAAACCCAGCACTCTGGCCCAACGCATCGTGCGAGCCAAGAACAAGATTCGAAAAACCGCCATTCCCTTCGAGGTTCCCCATAATAAGGAGCTGAAACCCCGGCTTGACGCGGTCCGCCAGGTGATTTATCTCATTTTTAATGAGGGCTACACGGCTTCCAGTGGGGACCGGCTCCTACGAGAAGACCTGGCTGAGGAGGCGATCCGTCTTGGCAGGCTGATGAACGATTTACTGCCCGATTCGGAAACCCAGGGCCTGCTAGCGCTTATGTTGCTTCACGATTCCCGGCGTCTCGCCCGAACTGATGAATGGGGCGATGTCATTCTACTGGAACATCAGGACCGCCGAGTTTGGGACGCTGAGAAGATTGCAGAGGGCTGTGACATGGTGCAGCAGTCGTTGGCTACCCGTCACTTCGGTCCCTACACGGTGCAGGCAGCCATCGCAGCGGTTCAGGCCGAGGCGCCCGCTTTTGATCAAATCGACTGGCCCCAGATTATAGGTCTCTACGATGTGCTGCTGCAAATGAACCCCAACCCGGTTGTGGAACTGAATCGCGCGGTGGCAGTAGCTATGCGGGATGGGGCCGCTGTAGGCTTGAAGCTGGTGGATGCGCTCCTCAATCGCGGCGACCTGGATCAATACCGCCTGGTCTATGCCGCCAAGGCGGACCTG
This sequence comes from Holophagae bacterium, assembly GCA_050294955.1. Classification (GTDB taxonomy): domain Bacteria; phylum Acidobacteriota; class Holophagae; order Acanthopleuribacterales; family Acanthopleuribacteraceae; genus JBNKOV01. The sequence continues at coordinate 8,347 of JBNKOV010000142.1, read as the reverse complement.
CATCGTCGCCTGGGTCAATCCCAACAGGCCCGCTCAGCCTATGAGCGGGCGTTGGAGCTTACAGGCCAGGACGCTGAACGGCGCTTCCTGGAAAAACGGCTGGCAGAGTTGACGCTCAAAAATTAACGGTCTAAGCCCTTTATTCATAGTGATTTTTTGTCTCCTTTGAAAAAAATAGATTTTTTTTCGGCTGAGCTGTCGATTTGGCAACAGCTTCTTCGACCACTCTATGTACGGCCCGCCCCAGAAATGCAAGAGCCTAATCGGGACCGCCGTCACTATGAATGATGGGAGGAGAAAGATGAAGTATCTCGCGCTCGTTTACTATAACGAGTCGGAACTCAACACATTGTCTCAGGAACAGTGGGACGCAATGAACCGAGATTGCATGGCTTGCGCCGAAGATTTAAGTGAACGCGGTCATATGGTTGCCGGAGAAGCGCTCCAACCCGTGCAGACCGCCACCACCCTGCGAATCCGCAACGGGAACATGGTGCTGTCCGACGGGCCTTTCGCGGAAACCAAGGAACAACTGGCCGGGTTCTACTTACTGGAAGCGCGGGACTTGAACGAGGCGATCCGAGTAGCGGGCAAAATTCCACCAGCCAAGTATGGAAGCATCGAGATTCGCCCGGTCCGGGAACTGAAAGACGAAAACAATATGGGCTACCAATAAGGGAGCGCCAATTTATTTAAGGAGAGAAGACGATGAAAGTTATGGTGATTGTCAAGGCCACGCCCCGTTCAGAGGCTGGCAACATGCCGAGTGAGAAGCTGATGAAGGCCATGTGCAGCTTTAATGAAGAGCTGGTTAAAGCGGGCGTGATGGAATTTGGCGACGGGCTGCGGCCTAGCAGCGACGGGGTGCGCGTTCGGTTTAGCGGCGATGAGCGCTCTGTTTCGCAAGGTCCCTTTTCCCAGACCGAAGAGCTGATCGCGGGATACTGGGTTTGGAATGTCTCGTCCATGGATGAGGCGATTGAGTGGGTGAAAAAATGCCCCAACCCCATGGAGGAGGACTCCAATATAGAGATCCGCCCCTTCTTTTCCATAGATGATTTTGCAGAGGCCGATCCAGAGGGTGAGGTGCGTGAGCGAGAGTTGTCCATGCGCCAGGAAATCGCGATGAAAAATGCCTCTGTTTCTAATTACCTGTTCTTTTCGGGTCGCTGCGAAGAGGCCCTTGCTTATTATGAGCAACACTTGAAAGCGGTGGTTACAATGAAAATGCGGTTCGATGAAAGTCCAGATCCCGTGCCCTCGGACATGTTACAGCCCGGTTTCGAAACCAAGATCATGCATAGCGAGTTCACGGTGGGCCAAACGATGCTGATGGCCTCGGACGGCTGCGGCGGTGGAAACTCCTTCGCTGGGTTCCGGCTGTCGCTAATGGTTGAAACGGCGGAAGAAGCGCATCGCATTTTCGATGCCCTGGCCGATGGCGGAAGCGCGGACATGCCTTTGGACAAGACCTTCTGGTCGCCCCTCTTCGGCATGGTCACGGACCGGTTTGGCTTGGGTTGGATGGTCCAATTACCCGGCCAGGAAATGCCGAGCTGAGGTTTTTGAAAGCCAAAGCCAAGATTGAATTGGCGGATCTTTAAGTTCTCCGCATGCTGGACGATGGTCGCCCCTTACGGGGCGACCCATTCCTACAAATGGCATAGTTGACATAAGAACTGAGGGTCCAGGGATTAACTCAAGTTTTCTTGCATCAGCAACCATGATCACTTCACGGAAGCGTGTAAAGCCGTTTTTCCAGGTAGATCTTATCATTGGTATCCGATGAAAGAAAAAACAACGCATTTCCTTTCATTGCCTTGGGCAATCCCTTTATTTTTCCACGACTTAGAACCTTGCCCATCTCGTTTGCGACGATGACATCCAACTCCTTTTTTCCAGGAGGAAACGCGCCAAAAAGCCAAATCCGATTCTGGCTGTCGATGCGCACCATACTGAGAACGGGCCATTGAAGCGGTTTTTGAATATGGGGCTCCAATTTGGCTCGGAAGGCAGTTGCCGGTCCGGCAAAACGACGATCAAGATCTTCATCGGTAAACGGCGCTCTTTTCATTTTGGGGCGAAGCGCTCGCAACACCTTTCCTGAATTTGGATCTAAGAGATATACCTTATTGTTTTCATTATAGTTAACGGCCAAAAATTTTGACCCGGCATCAAATATCAGGCCAGGATCCCAATCAAATTTAACATCTACTGTTAAAGATGGTTCCGTGAGATGGACTCCAGAAGGGCGTCGGAGGGGGGCCATGGTCCAGACTTTGTTCATGGTTCCCTTTTCTAAATTTAGGGCGACAATTTGTGGCTGACTCCCTTTCAAACCGCTATTCTGTAAGATTGCAAATCCGGCCTTATCGCTAATGAACACCGGGGTTTCAAAATAGGTCGAAAGGGTTTGCTCTCCGGCCAGACTTCCATCTGGTTTCCATTGAGACAAGCGGTTGTTTGACCAATCGGTCACGAAAAAAGTGGACGATGAGGCGACCCACTGGAGATCCCGGATATTTTTAAATTCGCCGGGTCCTTGTCCCTCTCTCCCTGCCTTTTTCTTAAATTTTCCCTTGCTATCAAAAAAGAGCAAGTGTTTCTCCTCAGTATCGGCGACACAAATGGAGCCATCATCTGCGACTGCAACCAGACCGCTTTTGAAGAGTCCGTGAACATCCAATGGAACTCGGAACTGGGTTTGCTCTTGACCCAGCGCCAAGCTAATAAAAAATATGAAAATCATCGAATTACCTTATAAAGTTGATGACGCCCAAGCGCCCAGAAGGTTTCTTTGCAATAGGAGCTGAGGGGCTGTTTAAGAATGCCGGTAAAGGCATTGACCAGGTTGTTTGGTTTCAGGCTGATTTTAGATTCCATCTTTACAGCCTGGTGGATCGGATTACATTTGTTGCTGTGGAGCCAGGACAATAGGGCCTGGCGTGGAGGATTGCACTTTAAGACTTCCGTCCTCAATGAAGGCATGGGGGTCTTGGTTGAACTTTTGGAAGAAATCTTCTGCAAAATGGGTCTTGTTGGGCAGTAACCCCAACCATCGGTTTTTACCCGCTTTTTTGGCGGCGGCCAGGGCGCGTTCAGCAATGATGAGCGCCTGCTCCCAGTTTACCAGATCCGGCTGGGCTCCACTGAAGGGGAAGAAGGTGTAACCCAATGAACACGTCATTCTTGCGCCTTTTTTGTTTCCAAAGGCAAACCGGGTCGCGGCGATGCGTTTCCTGACATTTTCCGCCAACCAACTCGCCGCCTCTTCGTCGGGACATGGACAGATAATCAGAAATTCATCGCCGCCCAATCGACAGAACAAGGCCGATTTCAAGCCAAACTTTTCCAGGTTCTGCCGGACCTGGATCAACACCAGGTCTCCGGCGCCCTGACCCTGAGCCGTGTTGATGTTCTTGAGATTGTCTAAATCAAAAACCAGAAAAATGAGGTTCTCTTCCGATTGGTGTTCCATAAAGCGAGATTGCAGATACAAGCGATTTCGCAGTCCGGTTAAGGGATCTGTGAGACTGGTTTCAGACAGTTTCCGGTTCACTTCAGCCAATTGGTGGTTTTGTTCCTTCAAATCACGCGCCCTAGCTTCCACTTCTCGTTCCAGCTCTCGATTGAACTCGGCCTCCCGCGCCAGCTTCCCTGCGTGATTCCGTTTCACCAGGAAGATGAACGAAAAAAACAAAAACAGGTACCCGCCCAAAGCAGGCTTTGACATCCAAGGCGCTGGTTTTACGGTAACCTGAACCCTCAGACCTTCCTCATTCCAAATGCCATCGCTATTGGCCGCCTGCACCCGAAAAACATAATTCCCAGCGTCAATATTAGTATAAGGCGCCCTCAATTGATCCCCATTAATCCAACCCTTGTCAAAGCCCTCCAACATATAACGATACTGGTTCTTTTCCGGGGCAGTATAATCCAAAGCAGCAAATTCAAAAGTGACCAGAGAATCCCTGTGTTCAATTTCAACCCGACGGAGATCCCATGGGTTGGCGTCCCCGACAGCGTTTTGGTTCATCTTGAAGAAGCCAGTCAGGGCAACGGGCGGCTTGTGTTGATTGGTTAAAATCTCACTGGAATGGAACGCGTTAAAGCCGTTAATACCGCCAAAATACAGCCGTCCGTCGGCGCTCTTGAAACAGGCCGCTGCGTTGAACTCATAGTGCTGCAAGCCCCTCGAAGCGTCGTTGTAATAAGTAAACCGTTCTTTTTCTGGATTAAACCGAATGAGTCCTTTCACACAACTCAACCAGATGAGACCCTGATCGTCTTCCAGAATGCCATAGACCGTGTCGTTTAACAGGCCATTTTTACGCGTATAACGCTTAAACGAAATACGCGCCTGCTCACGACTCCCAGGCTCGGCCAGGTGCAGTCCGCCAGTTGTGGCGGCCCATAACCTGTTCCTGCTGTCTTCGTAGAGATGCCGAATCCCGTTGCTTCTCAGACTCCTAGCGTCCCCAGGGTCGTGGGTGAATTGCGAGAAGTTTCCCGTTTGGCGGTTGAACCGGATGAGACCGCCGCCGTTGGTCCCCAGCCAAATGAACCCGAGGTGGTCTTCCAGCATGGTCACAAGCCTGGGGTCTCTTAAACCGTTAGGATTAGAAGGCTCCAGGGGGAAGTGGGCGAGGTTTCCCGTTTGCGGATCGCGCATGCTCAAACCAAATCCGTAGGTCCCAATCCACAATCCGCCGTCCCTGCTCTCTGCGATACAGGAAATGCCATTGCCCATTAGAGCCTCAGGGCCTGGATCCTCCGCTGCCTGAATATGTTGGAACCCATCGATTTCGGGAATATAACGGCTCAAACCCTGGTCCATGGAACCTACCCAGAGGTTTTGATTTCGGTCAACCAACAGACTCATGATGATATTACTATTCAGACTGGTTTTATCTTCCGGGTTTCGAGTGTAATACCGGAATTGACCGGTATCCCGGTTCAGGCGGTTCAATCCCCCGCCCGCTGTCGCGGTCCACAAGGAGCCGTCTTCCTGTTCAGCAAAGGCGGTGACTGCGTTATTGTTCAATTTGGTGTTGTCGAGAGGGTCTACCTTGTAGTGAGTGAAACTGCCGATTACCACGTTCCATTTATTCAAACCATTGGGGGAACCAACCCATAGAACGCCGCCCCTGTCCTGAAACAAGGCCTGAACCTTACTGTGACTCAAGCTGTCGCTATCCCTGGGATCGTGCCGGTAATGGTCAAAGGAATGTTTTTCTTCAGTTTGCGAACTCAGACCGGAGTCGGTTCCCATCCAAAGGGTGTTGTTGCTGTCATGGAGCAAAGTGTGAATGGGATTTTTCGGTAAACTATCGGGGTCCTGTGGGTTGTGGTAGAAATGGGTGATTTGGTTTGTTTCTGGATCTATGTGATCCAACCCGCCGTCTTTGAATCCAACAGCCAATACGTCATCCCTGCTGAAGCTGAGAGCCAGAATATGGTCGCTAGCAAGGCTCTCCGGGTTTTGGGGGTTGTGGCGGAAATGTTGGAAACCCGAACCATCGTAAACATTGAGACCGCCTCCATCGGTTCCAAACCAGAGCCTGCCCTGAGAATCGCGAGCCACACACCGAACCCGGTCACTGCTCAGGCTTGTGTGGTCCAATGTGTGATGGGTGAATCGCTGAATCTGATTGGTTTTAGGGTCCAAGCGGTTCAAGCCCTCTTCGGCGCCGATCCATAAATTCCCATCTTGGTCTTCATGGATAAAGTGAATGATATCATGACTTAAGCTGTTTGGATCTTCGGGGTCGTGACGATAGTGGAGGAAGGTTTCCCCTTCCATTCGGCTCAGCCCTGCATCGCCGCCAATCCAGAGTTGTCCATTGCGATCAGACAGGATGGCTGTGATATGATTGCTGGAAAGCGTGGTCTCATTTCCTGGATCATGACTGTAATGAAAGAAATGGATGCCGTCGTACCGGGTCAAACCCATGCTGGACCCGATCCAAAGGAAGCCGACGCGATCCTGGGCGATGACCTGAATTTCCTGATAGGGCAAGCCCTGTTCTGTGGATATCCTCTGAAAAACGGGACCTGCATAGGCAGTAGGCAACACCAACAAGAACAGGAGATTAAAGAACCTGAAGCCTTGAATTTCCAAACCCGCCATTTTTAGTCTACTCCTGATCAACTCCGGTATTACCCAGGTTCTGTGAGCCGGTGTACACAGGCGATTTTTCCAATGATATGAACGTCAGACAGGATGCTGTCGAGGTTCTGTCAGGAACAGCCTTTTTGGGTATTATATAACGCATCTTCCCTGCACATTCTGTTTTTTTTGAGGCGGGCAGCCGTCCGTCTGTTCTTTTGTTTCGTATAATAAAACGTGGAGCCTTCCACAGGAGGGATGTTTGTTGCCTTTGAGGAAAATGAGTAAATGGACCGTTATCGCCGTTTTAACCCTGTTTTTAATCCTGCTGTCTCTGTCTCATTGTGTGAGCTTTGGAGTGAAGCAGGAACAGGTCGACGCCTATTTTTCTTCAAGGAACCTGAGCCCGCGCTATCTCTCTTATAAGAATGAGGACCGCAAGATCTTTTATGTAGATGTGGGCGATGAGGACAGACCCATGGTGGTATTTGTGCATGGGTCTCCAGGCGACTGGACTGCTTTTATGAGTTTTCTGGGCAAGGGGCCGTTGCTTAAGCGGGCGCGCCTGATTTCTGTGGATCGCCCGGGTTTTGGCAAGTCGGATCGAGGCGTTCCGGAAAGGTCCCTTGCGAAACAGGCCGCAGACCTGAAGAAGATCCTGGAGAAGAACCGCTCGGGGAAACCGGCGATTCTTGTTGGCCATTCCCTGGGCGGACCGGTAATTGCGCGTATGGCCATGGACTTTCCTGATCTGGTCGGCGGGCTGGTTCTGGTGGCGCCTTCCATTGACCCGGAACTGGAAAAAACGAAATGGTTTCAGATACCTGCAGATTGGCTGGTCTTCTCCTGGATGGTTCCAACGGATCTGGTTACTTCCAATCGTGAAATTCTACCTCTAAAGGGCGAGCTACAGAAAATGTTGCCTTTATGGGAGGATATCCGAGTCCCAACCACGGTGATCCAAGGGGAGCAGGATCGCCTGGTCCCTGCCGCCAATGCGGACTTCGCTCAAAAAATGCTAGTAAACAGCCCGGTGACCATGGTCCGCCTGAAAGACCTCAACCACTTTGTGCCCTGGACCCGACCCGAACTGATTGAAGACGCCGTCCTACGCCATTTGGATCTTTTGGAGCGAGAACCCTAAGAGGTTCAAGAGCCGGGGTGCAAAAAGGTATAGCAAAATCAAACTCTCCCAGGCTTTGCAAAAAGCGCCGCCCAGGAGAACCTTTGTCAGGTTGTCTGAAAAGCTTATGGAACCGGGATGGCGTCATTTTCCCATAAAAAAGCGCCAGACCAGGCCCCCCGCAACGCCATGAGAGCAAGAGGCGCCGTGCTTCTTATTTCATAGTATGCAGACTGGGTTGATTGGGAAAACAACCCAGTCAGCAGCACCAATAGTTTTTCCCCCGAAACGGGGCTGTCGAGGGAAACCGTTTCCAGGGTGTCTCCGGACGGATCTTTCAAGTAAACCGTAACATCGGCGGTCGTATTGCCAGCATTAACCAGAGCAACCCCATCCCAGGTTATCGCTTCATTGCCAGGATAGAGACGCCAGGCAAGGGAAGTCGCCCCAGAGGGACCCACATGGGCAGGTCCGTTTTGATCTCCAATAGCCTGGTAAATAGCGGTAACAGACACATGATCAGGCCCAATAACAGAGAGGTAGCCCCCTTCGGGCAACTGAAAATAGGACCCGTCAAAAAGTACGCTTTCATTTCCATTCAGGCTACTGGAGAGGGATTCGACGGGGTTGCCTGCTGAATCGTAAATAGAGATGGCGCATACCGTGGGTTCAGGTGACGTATTGGCCGCCAAAACGCCGGTGCTAAAACCGCCATTGGAACGGGTAACATGGGGAAAAATCCGTTCATTGGCGAGACCGCAGCCCCAAGTTCCCACATGCCACAACCCATTCCCAGCAACAAAAGGGGAGGCTCCGCAGTTGATGGACTGATCAAAACCTGAATAGGGTGATTCATCTCGCTCACTGCCGTGGTTTACAAGGATTAAGGACCAGTTTAAAGCCAAATCCGTCGGCGGTGCGGTTTGACTGATTTGCAATTGCACGCCGACCTGGTGCAGGACATCATCCAGCCGTTGGAATGGACCGTTCCATTGCAGATCTAATTGGCGATAGAGGTTGCCGAACTCTGTTTCGAAGGGATCCGAGAGCTGAACAACGCCAGGCGCGTCACCAGTAAACCAGGCGCCGCCTTCTCCAAATCCATAGAGCGCCCC
>JBNKOV010000141.1:0-10015 GCA_050294955.1 Holophagae bacterium | reverse complement strand
GCTTGAGCCAATCCGTAAGCTCGGTTTTTCTTGGCGGCGGGACGCCGTCTCAACTATCCGTTTCTCAGATCTCGCGAATTCTCGATAGTGTTCGAAAGCATTTCTCTCTCGTAATAAATTGTGAAATCAGCATGGAGCTGAACCCTGAAGATGTTTCCCCCGCTTATTTGTCGGGCGTTTTAGGTGCGGGCGTCACCCGCATATCCTTTGGAGTACAAACCTTTGACCCAGCCGGTCTAGCATCCATTGGTCGCATCCATAGCGCTCAACGAGCCCGTGAGGCAATTGAAGCCGCGCCCCATTTTCCCCATGGCCGCTCCCTGGATCTCATTCTCGGCTTGCCCCACCAGACCATGGAAACTCTGCAATGCGACCTGGACACGGTTATCAGCCTGGATATGGAGCACGTAGCCCTATATATGCTGGAAAGGGACCTGCCAACTCCCTTAGACAAAAAGGTGCCCCAGGTCATGATGCCCGATGAGGATCAACAGGCCGCTTTTTATGAGAAGGTTCGAGACTACTTTCGTGAGAGAGGTTATCTCCATTACGAGATCAGCAACTTTGCGAAACCGGGCTTTTCCTGCAGGCACAATCTCACCTATTGGCGCATGGGCGATTATCTGGGAATCGGCCCTGCGGCACATGGACGCCTGGGGCGAATCTACACTGCCAATCATGCACAGTTGCACCATTACTTGAATGCTGTTTCTGAAAATGAAAACGGCGGAGATCTCAAGGAACACTGGACTGAGGCCCGTTTTAACCAGGAACGGATCATTCAGGGCCTGCGTTTATGGGAAGGGGTGGGAATAGCCCTTTTGACGCCAGGTCAACTTACGGCCCTCGAACCCATGAAGCGACATGGGCTTGTTTATTTTGACCAGGATCGATTGTATCTCACCGATAAGGGTCGCCTCCTGGGCAATGAGGTTTTTGAGGTGTTTCTAATCTAAACTCGATGTCTCAAACGATTGAGACAGGCCTTTTTCAAGCCCGTAAATCGGCAAATAAATTGCGTATTCCGTGATTTTTGCGTTTTGGTTATGATAATATATAGCTTGTAACCAGTACGTTGCTCTAACACACCCAAGTTGGCCCGCGATTTGCTTTATGTGAGTACGCAGACATGAAAGACGGCTTGCTCGATGAAAAACGCGAGGCGGTCTGATTGTTTAGCGAGTCTCATGTGAGAAATTGAGTTAAAAAAATTGCCGGAAACCGGTCGGGTTTAAGTTGGTCAATTAACACCTGCTTTTTTGAGTTGATGAAGTCGAGATTGCTCCCATACCCAGAGCTCTCGTAAAGGAGATGATATGAGGAAAATGCTGTTGACGATGATATTGGCGCTTGGCAGCGTTGGCGGCTTGATGGCGGTGGATGTTTCCACCTCCATTACAACAATCAGTCACGAAGGAGAGAATCAACTCCTGGGCTCCTTTACTCTTACTTTTGGTGATAATACCTTTCCGACAGCTTCGGGAACAACGCCTGTCTATATCAGGTTCCGCCTGTCTTCTGCTGTAGGTTGGTCTAAAACCCTGGTCGATTTGAGAAATGACGCGCCTGGTTCGGTCCGCCGGCCTATCAACATAGCCCTGGCCCCAACGGTCCCCTCAGTTTCCATGAACCCCTCCATGCCGCCCACTGCGATCCAGCTGGTGCGATTGGTTGAAGGGGAGCAGTCCGGCTGGCTGCGTGTGACCTATCCCACCACCAGTTGGTTGCAGGATGCGGGCGGCACATTTTCCCCCAGTCCCGACAAAGAGGTGGTATGCACCGTGGGCATTCGTGGGGAAACTTCAGTGAGAACAGGCTCCAACACACTGTCAGGCGGAAATGAGCATGCCCTGACAGGACATTTGATCAGCACGCAGTACCGTGCGGACTATCGGGGCACTCCTGGTTTTGGAGTTGGGGATATCGAAGAGCTTAACTTTATCGCATTCGATCAAACCACCAAGGGCGTTGAGAGCGGACTGCCGGTGCAAGGCAATAATGCTGGCGTGGCTTTTACCAACGACCCCACCGTTGCTCGTGGGGAAGCCAATCTTCCCTGTTACGAATTTCATTTTGACGAATTTAACTATGACGGGGAACCCTACCAGGCAAGCCTTAACCGAATGAACCTGTACTGGCGCGATGAGTACCGTGTTAAAGCGGAGCCCATTTATCTCACCAACTCTTCCGATTTCGAATGGCAGGTTGGCTCGCGCCTTTTCCTCACCTTGCCGCAGGTTGACCCAATTTATCTGGTTACAGGAGAACGGGGTCCAGATCGCGTGGTGGTTGATGACAAGATTCATCTCCTGGATGAAGATTTAGAGGTTGCCGTTTCAGGCGGCGAGGTTTGGGATGTTCGCAAGATCTATATTGGCGGCGTTTTTGTAGGTTATGACATGGAGCTGATGGAACGGGAATATCCCATCTTCGGCCAGCTAAAACTTAACGGGCTTACCGTTAGCGCTGAGGGTTGGTTTAGCGGGCGTTCTGTCACCTTGACCGCCCGGGCTTTCTACACCAACCGCGCTGTTACGGGCAATGAGTTAAAGGATCTGGGTCCCATTACCCGAAGGACGCTCACGATTGAGCGTGGAGAGGACCAGTTCCATCGAGCAATCCTGCCTTTCACCGGTCACGGTCGTGATGATTGGGATTTGGAGATTCAAATTGTGAATCAGAGTCCTGTTCCCACGGTTGTGACCGGTTTCTTTTATCAAAGGCAAGGCATTCACATGCGCACCATCAGTCTGGCCCGTTTGGAGGGCTACGGAAGCATGAGCATTAATCCTTCGGAAGCTTTTGGGTCTTTTGCAGACACGCTTTCATGGCTGGAGATCCTTTCAGATCAACCCGTCGTGGCTGTGGGGTTGGTGGAAGGCAAGGATGAGCAAACCCTGGACCTGTTTTCTTCTGTAACGGAGTCGGAGGAGGTTCTTTATGGCCCCCATATTCCGGTAAACACAGGCCTGTGGCAGTCTCGGGCCTATGTGATTGCGTCAGAATTTGACCTGGACAGCGCATTTGGTTTGCGATTGCCCGGAGAGTACCGTGATCTAAAAAGCCTGCGAGCCCCACGCTATTCTGTAGTTTTGGATAATGAAGATTTCCGGACAGGCGGCACGCCAGGTTCCTGGTTTAAGATTGAGGCAACCGATAAAGCGGCTTCAGGCATCTTCTTTTTTGAAAGAGCCGACAATGCGTCTCAGCTAACCTCAATCTCCCTAAATCAGAAACCCATGACCTCCTATAGTTTCGACCATCTTGGTTCTGAATTAAACGGTTGGTGGAACGGCTTGATCCTCTTCAATCCAGGCGCATTCGACATTTCAGCCAACCTGGTCGCTTACAATGAAGAGGGCGATAAACTGGGCGTTGCTGACGTGGTTGTGCCTCGTGAAACCCGCATTGCGGAAGTTTTGCCCGCCTTTCTACCCACGGTTGCCTCTCCATCCCGATTGGAAATTGAGGCCAGCGGCGAGCTGATCGCTGGTTTGTTGATGGGCCGTCAGGACCAGGAGATTCTAACCCATATTCCCGGTGATAATGTTTCGGGCAAACGTTTTCTCCTACCCTGGCTGCCCAAGAAATTGGGTCGTTGGACCGGGTTGGCGCTTACAAATACGGTGAATGCGACCGTTCGAGCAGAGCTTTGGCCTGTTACCGCCAATGGCGAACTTGGCGAGTCCAGAGCGATCATCGTGCCGCCCAAGGGCAAGTCGCTAACGCTTCTTCTGGACCTGTTTGACGACCTGAATGATTATCGATCCATGATCATTGAGAGCAATCACGCCATCCGAATTTTTGGCATTACCGGAAACGACGGGCAACTGGCCACTGTTCCTGTAACACCGATCCAATAACCGGCTGGAAACAGACGAAAAGTGGACGCATTTCTCGGGTATGCGTCTCTTTTCGGATTTCGGCTTAATTAACTGAAAAAACACTTGAGTTGTGAGCGATTTCGCAGTGTAATAGGAACCCTGATTTGAAAGGCGGCGGGTCCGCTTTTTTCACCAATCAACCCAACGAGGACCCATAGATTGTTGTATTTTTGCGAAATTCATAGAATCAAAACCATGAATTCCCAGCTCAGCCTTTTTGTGGAGATTGGTGATGAAAACGGGCCTTCGCCCTTTAATTCCGACTTTACATCAGAAGGAGATTCCACATGTTAGTTTCCAATAGCGCTCCTGCTTTTACCGCAACCGCCGTTATGCCTGATGGCAGCATCGGTGAACTCAGCCTTTCCGATTACAAAGGCAAGAAGGTTGTTCTGTTCTTCTACCCTCTCGATTTCACCTTTGTTTGCCCCACCGAATTGTTGGCGTTCGACCACAGGGTAGCTGAGTTCGAGAAGCGTGGCGTTCAAGTGATCGGCGTTTCCATCGACTCACAATTCTCTCATCATGCATGGCGCGAGACTGCCATTGACAATGGCGGCATTGGCGCTGTGAAGTATCCCCTGGTTTCCGATTTGGACAAGAGTATTGCTCGCAACTACGACGTTCTCCTGGGTCGCGATGAAAATGGCAACGGTGGCGCTGTCGCCCTGCGTGGTTCTTTCCTGATCGACGAAGAAGGCGTTATTCAGCACGCTGTAATCAACAACCTGCCCCTGGGCCGTAATGTTGATGAAATGATTAGAATGGTTGACGCCTTGGCCTTCCATCAGAAGCACGGCGAAGTATGTCCTGCAGGCTGGAAAGAGGGCGACAAAGGCATGACCCCCAGCACCGAAGGCGTTGCCAGCTACCTTTCTGAGAATGCTGACGGCCTCTAATCAACACGCGGCTTTTTGACCGCTTGTGATATGTTTTTACAAGGGCGGAGACCTGAAGTCTCCGCCTTTTCCTTTCTATGGTGACTGCCATGACTCACCCTTTCCATATGTTGATTGCAGAACTTGCTAGAAACCAGTCTCTCCCTGAGAGCCCGGGAAGAGACGCCCGGCGCCTTTTTCATGGAAGAGGCCAGTGTTTCCCCGGTTTGGAGCATATCAACGTAGACTTCTACCCTCCTGTAATCGTTATTCAATTATTTGCCCCAGAGCCTGGAATTCAGACGCTTATCCAACAGATAAGCCAAGTATTTCCCGTTAATTCCTGTATCCTTGTTCAGGAACGGTTCAAAGACGGCCAGTTGTGGCGTCTGGCCAGGGGCGAACTCCCAACTCATACACTTGCCTGGGAAAATGGACAAGCCTACCAATTGCAGTTCATGAAAAACCAGAATGTGGGCTTCTTTCTCGATATGCGGATGGGCAGAGAACTTGTCAAAAGCCTGGCAAAGGGGAAACGGGTTCTCAACCTTTTTTCATATACCTGCTCTTTGTCGGTCGCCGCCATGAGTGGCGGCGCTCAATGCGTATGGAATGTAGATATGGCCAAATCAGCGCTGCGCGTGGGCAGAGACAATCATGTTCGCAATAAACTAGATGTTCGAGATGTGCATTTCCTGCCCAATAATATTTTAAAGTCATTTGGAAAAATCCGAAAGAACGGCCCCTATGATCTGGTGATCATTGATCCGCCTACCTATCAGAAAAGTGGGTTCCTGGCTGAACGAGATTATGCAAGGGTGGTGCGGCGTTTACCTGAGTTCTTGGCTCCTTCCGCCACGGTTCTTGCTTGCCTTAATGCACCAAACCTGAATGCCGACTTTTTAGAAAAGCTATTTTCATCGCCTTCCTATTCTCTGATCCAAAAACTGGGCAGACCTCCGGAGTTCCCTGAAAAAGAGGCGGATGCTAGCTTGAAGATCCATCAATATCACTATCTGAATCCGCATCCAAACGTGCTTCAAAACACAGAGGCGGATGTCTAATGCGACTTATTTCATTGTGCCCAAGCATTACTCAACTAGTATTTGACCTGGGAATGGGACATGCTCTGGTGGGCATTACCCAATACTGCATTCATCCATCTCCGCAAGTGGACAAGATTGAGAAGGTTGGCGGCACAAAAAACCCCGACCTTCATAGGATCAAAGAACTTGCCCCAGATTTGGCGTTATTGAACAAGGAAGAGAATCGTCGCGAGGATTGGGAAGCCATTGAAGCTTCCGGAATCAAGACTCATGTCAGTTTTCCCATCACAATGGACCAAACCGTTGACTTTGTCTTGGAGCTGGGCGCTGTATTGGGACAAAAAGAAAAGGCCTGCGCCATTGCCCAAAGAATTGAAACAGCAAGGAAAACCGTTTCACCTGGAAAATCAGTCAACCCGCCTACATGGGCCTATCTGATCTGGCGCAAACCGTGGATGACCATCAATCAGAACACCTATATTCACCATGTACTTAGTGAAGCTGGTGGTTGCAACGTCTTTGGCTCCATGGAGGCAGACTACCCAGCAATCACTGCCAAAGAACTTGGAATGGCAAATCCAGATCTGGTTTTCTTAAGCTCGGAACCCTTTCCATTTAAAGAAAAACACATTCAAGAATTGTCCCAGAGTACGGGGTTGGCCATGGACAAATTCAAATTGGTTGATGGAGAACTCTTGTCCTGGCATGGGTGCTATACAGAAAGGGGCTTGTTGTATGCCGCACACTTGTTTGGACAAGGTAGTCCATAAAGAACTGGGTCTAAAAAGGATCTTTATTAGAACCTAAAGGCTGCAAGCGCCTTTGCCCCCCGGATCCTTATTCAAACTGGAAAATGCCGAACCTGCAACCATGTCAATTTGTAAGTAACAACCAGTGTCCGTGCAGTGGAGGCAGAATCTGCCTGGGCAATCGCTCAAGGGACACCGACTGACAAAATCCCAAGAAATAATGACCTTGTTAACTGTAAAGGAGGGATTCCATACCAACCCGTCAACAGATGGCAGGTTGGTGCCAACCTCAGCGAAATTTCCTGCAACTGTAGTTCCTTGAAAAGTGTTGTCCGGTTGAAAAGTGATAGAAGAAAAGTCACCTTCATCATCGAACCAGGCTTGAAATGATTGTATCGTTCCCATTGCACCTTTCATAGCAGTGCTAATGCGTGATTTTTGTTGGAACTTGGTATACATGGGAATTGCAACAGCGGCCAGGATTGCGATTATAGCTACGACAACCATCAATTCTACGAGGGTAAATCCTTTTCTTCTCATTTTTATACTTCCCTTAACTTTCTCAATCCGCTCTGCCTTCAACACAGCAAATATTGTGCCGAGTTTCGCGCATACTCGAAATAAGAGAGTTGTAAAGTGAAATTAATGGCTGATTGTCATTAATTGTCGATTGACAAGACCGTTACTGACATAAATTGTCAGCCAAAACAAAGGAGGAAAGATAATATTTTAAAAGCATCTAATCTTAAACTGAAGCTTTTAGAAGCATTTCCCGGATAGATTCGGGATCGGTCGCCGGGCTGAAATAAAAACCCTGCATTTCGTCACAACCAAGCTCTTTTAGATACTCCAACTGTTCTCCGGTTTCCACGCCTTCGGCTACAACTTTCATGCGCAAACTGTGGGCCATGCCAATGATTGCGCAAGAAATAGCTGCGTCATCCGGGTCTTCAGTAATGTCTTTCACAAAGGAGCGGTCGATTTTCAAAGTGTCAATCTGAAAACGTTTTAAATAGGCGAGTGAGGAATAACCGGTTCCAAAATCATCGATGGAAATTTTAACGCCCAGTTGGTGTAAATTATTTAGCGCGTCAATGGTTTGGGCTAGATTTTCCATCAAAAGGCTTTCGGTTAACTCCAAATCCAGAAAATGGGCCGCCATGCCACTTTCTTCCAACGTGTTGGTGACCAGGTTTACCAGATTGTTTTTTCGAAACTGGCGTGAGGAGATATTCACGCCAATGCGAAGAGGCGGAAGCCCGGATTCAACCCACTCCCTGTGTTGCCGGCAGGCAGTTTTCAGAACCCACTCGCCTATAGGCACGATAAGGCCGGTATCTTCTGCAAGTGGAATAAACCCGCCTGGGGGCACCATTCCCAGTTTGGGGTTGCGCCAACGGAGCAGCGCTTCTACGCCAATGATTTTACCCGTTCTGGTGTCTATTTGAGGCTGGTAAGCCAAAAAAAGCTCTTTACATTCCATAGCCCTGCGCAATTGATTTTCCATTTGTAGGGTGGAAACCATGTCCCGATCACTGCTAAAAAATTCGTAGCAGTTTTTGCCGTGGGATTTGGCTTCGCTCATCGCCCCATGGCCCCTACGTAAAATCTCTTCAGGGTTATCGCTGTGTTTGTCGCCTAAAACAATGCCAATGCTGATGGTGATATGAGCTTGATGATCGTTGATGGTAAATGGGGCGCTCATTTCTTCTCTAATCCAATTGGCAATTTGGGACGCATGCCCAATCCCGCGTATATCTTCCGCTAGAATGGAAAACTCATCTCCGCCCAGCCGAGCCATAGTGTCCCCGGGCCGAAGCAGGGTTTCCATTCGACGCACGATGGATACGAGAACCCTGTCGCCAATTTCATGCCCAAGGCTCTCATTAATTATTTTAAAGCGATCTATGCCGATATATAAAACCGCAAATCCCTGGCCGGTGCGTTTCACACGGGCCATGGCCCCGTTCATTCGATCCAGGAATAAGGCCCGATTTGGCAAGGAGGTAAGGCTGTCGTGTTGCACCCGGTTGGTGGTGTCGGTTTGCCAGCCCACCATGCGACAATTCACCTTTTGCTCATCTCGCACAACGCTTCCGCGACACAACATCCAATGATGAGAGCCATCTTTTAAAACCATTCGATATTCACATGAAAATTTAGGTGTTACACCCTTTAAATGCTGGTCAATGGTTTCCTTCAAACGGTAGAGATCGTCTTTGTGAACACGGTTGAACCAATCGTCGATATGACCGCCCACCTCATCCGGCTCATACCCCAACATCCGTTTCCAGCGATCAGAGAAGTAAACCTGATGGGTTCTTAAATTCCAATCCCATAATCCATCATTGGCGCCTTCTGCAGCAAGGGAATAACGTTCTTCGCTTTCTCGCAAGGCTATCTCTGTGGCCCTGCGCTCCAACTGGGTTTGAATTCGCGCCATGGCAACAGGAAAATCGATGGGCTTTGTAACATAGTCATCCGCGCCACAGGAAAGAGCTTTCACAATATCCTCGCTCTGATCCTTGGCCGTTACCATGATTATTGCCAAATCTGTGGATGTATATCTGGCCCGAAGATGACTCAACACTTCATAACCATCCATGTCAGGCATCATGATATCCAATAGAATGAGGTCACAGGGGAACTGGGCAATTTTCTCTAATGCCTCCTTTCCACCAGATGCGCAATAAACTTCAAACCCTCGAGTTCTCAATCTTCTTGACAACATATCCCGATTCAGTTCAAAATCGTCCACAACCAAAAGCGTCCCGTTGTATTGTGTCTCATTGGCCATTGGCAATTTTCCTCACATATAACGCCAAAAAAATGGGAGCGCTCTCGACAAGGAGCTGGGAAATCGATGTGTTCAGCCGAACCACACACTCTATTATACGAGTTCAGTGGAATGAACACAAAACCATTTAGCGATTCCGAATGGGTTTGCCGGGTGGATCATTCATGCATAAAACAGTATCTCATTATCTAACAGTGTATTAAAAAAACAAGATTGCTTGCCTTTTTCTTAGCCCAGGTCTTTTTGCAATGAAGTAAAAATGGGTAGGCCCTAAAAAGGAACATCCAAAGCGCCACATAGGAAGCTCATGAAGGGACTGCAAACAGCAAAACTCCTGCTTACATTCTCCACCAGATCTTTGTCCAACAAATTAGCTGGGGTCATCTCCATAACACCAACAAAGTCTTTCCGTTTCAGGTCTGTAATTTGATCATGATCGGCCGAAAAACCTCGTGGCGGACGTTTCAGGGATTCTCCAGAAAGGTGGAATCTCTTCTTAAAGGGCTCGTATTCTCTGGCTTCCAGCCAGGCTTTAGGGTTTTTGTCTATGAAATCTCGAATAGCGTTCAACGCATCTGAGGCTGGACGCCACACACCAGCAGCTAGAAACATTTCTTCAGCGCTAACATGCAAATAGAATCCTGGAGCATGAGCGTCTTTT
>JBNKOV010000140.1:0-10051 GCA_050294955.1 Holophagae bacterium | reverse complement strand
TTGCGCTATGCGGCGACGCATCATACTCATTGGAACCACGCGCTCTTCTCGCTCATTGGAAACCCGAGGGGCCAGATGAATATCAACAACTTTACCAGCGGGTATTTCCTCTTTCGGGGCCGGTTTGGATTCAGACTTGGGCTTTTCCGATTTGGCGGCTTCCAAAGCGTCGCCTTTCAGAATTCTACCACCAGGACCTGAACCCTTGATAGCGTCTGGATCCAATTTCTCTTCGGTAATAACCCGGCGA
The DNA here is from genome assembly GCA_050294955.1 of Holophagae bacterium. Classification (GTDB taxonomy): domain Bacteria; phylum Acidobacteriota; class Holophagae; order Acanthopleuribacterales; family Acanthopleuribacteraceae; genus JBNKOV01. The sequence goes on along the minus strand of JBNKOV010000140.1, from coordinate 9,801 downwards.
ACGGCTGGAGAAAGGGGTTTTTCAGGCTTAGCGCTACCCGATGGAGCCTCGTCCTGTTCTTTATCAGCGGATTCACCCTCATCTGATTCGGCAACTGCGCCTTCGGTATCGATATGGCCAATAATCTGGCCTACGGTAACCACTTCGCCAGCTTCAACGTCAATTTGCAAAACGCCCGCTTCGTCAGCGTTCAGCTCCATATTGGCCTTATCCGTTTCCAGTTCCAAAATGGCCTCGTCCTTGCCAACTTGTTCACCGTTTTCCTTAAACCATTCACTGATCATTGCTTCCGTAACGGACTCCCCCGCCTGGGGGACCTTGATTTCAATTTTCATTCCTTGGTTACTCCTTGTTGGAAGGCCAGTTTCACTATCTCATGCTGTTCCTTTTTATGCAGCGCAAGAGAACCAACTGCCGGGCTTGCGCTTGCATCCCTGCCAACGTATTGCAATGGCTGGGGGAAGATTTCGCGAAGGCGCGGTTCCATAAAGGCCCACGCACCCATGTTCTGGGGCTCTTCCTGAACCCAAAATACTTCTTCAAGATTGGGGCATTGATCACGAATTGCCTCCAACTGATGTGTCGCCAGAGGATAAATTTGCTCGATTCTAACGATTGATACGTTTTGATGCTGTTCCCTCTGCGATTCGAGATCGTAGTATATCTTACCACTGCACAGCAATAAACGGGTGCAGTTTTTGAAAACCTCTTCCGATTGGGATTCGGTGATAATTTCCCTAAATCCACTGGTGGTAAAGTCGTTGAGCTTTGAAACACACGCCTCATGTCGCAGCAGGCTTTTGGGGGTCATAATTACTAAGGGTTTCCTGAAATTGCGTAGGGCCTGCCGCCTCAGGATGTGAAACAACTGGGCCGGCTCGGTGAGATTGGCGACCTGTATGTTGTTTTCGGCGCACAATTGGAGGAAACGTTCTAATCTGGCGCTTGAATGTTCGGGACCCTGACCTTCGTAACCGTGCGGCAGGAACATCACAAGGTTGCTCACCCTATTCCATTTGGATTCGGAACTGGCAATAAACTGGTCAATAATGATCTGCGCTCCATTACTAAAATCACCAAATTGAGCTTCCCAGATGACCAGGCATTTCGGCCGGGCCAAACCATAGCCAAACTCAAACCCCAACACAGCCAACTCACTCAAGTGACTGTTATAGATAGAAAAACGGGCCTGTCCTTTCTTTAACTTATTCAAAGATGTGTAGGCTGCCTCATCTTCCATACTAAATATAACTGCGTGGCGGTGAGAAAAAGTGCCTCGTTTAACGTCCTGGCCGCTGAGCCGACAGGGTATGTTTTCAACCAACAACGAGGCGTAAGCCAACGCTTCGGCGCAACCCCAATCAATCCCGACTCCCGTTTTAACCTGTTTCATCCTGTTCTGATATAAACGACGCACCTTTTTATGAGCTTGAAAATCGGCGGGAATATAGGTCATTGCCTGAGCCAAATCCAACATGGCGTCTTCACCAAGAGAGGTGTTGACAGGAGTAAAAATTTCCTCCGTGGTTATTCTGCGGTAATCGTCGTAATGGGGACCGGATTTCACTGCATGGGCTTCGACTTGTCCTGATCTGGCCAGAGCAAGGGCCTCATCCAATTTTTTTCGAAATTCCTTTTCAAGAGTCCTTGCAACCCGAGCTTCTACCTCCCCCTGGCTGATTAGCTGATCCACATAGGACTGCCTTGGAGTTGCCATGGCTTTAATTTTTCGATACATAAGCGGTTGGGTGAATGAGGCTTCGTCTCCCTCATTATGGCCATGCTTTCGGTAACAAATGAGATCGATAACCACATCACGGTTGAAGCGTTGTCTGTAGGCGCAGGCAATTTGGACAGCATGGACAATTGCTTCAGGATCCTGGCCGTTCACATGAAAAACTGGAGCTAGGATCTGGCGGGCGACGTCTGAGCAGTACACTGTAGAACGGCTCTCGTCGGGATTGGTGGTGAACCCAATCTGATTGTTGATAATGACATGAATAGCGCCGCCAGTTTTATAACCTTTCAACTGAGACATGTTTAGGGTTTCCGAAACAATTCCCTGCCCGGAAAAAGAAGCGTCCCCATGAACCAGAATCGGCACAATCCGACGCCTGTCTATATCTTGTCTCATGGTTTGATGCGCCCGCACCAAACCCTGAACTACTGGGCAAACTGCTTCAAGGTGACTTGGGTTATCTGCCAGCGTAAGATTCACAGACCGACCTGAACGAGTATGATATTTGCTCACATAACCCTTGTGATATTTAACATCCCCATCTCCTTCAACCGTGTTTGGCTGATAGTTGGGTTCAAATTCAGTGAACATGTCTTCGAGGGTCTTGGCCATGATATTTGCCAATACGTTTAATCGCCCCCTATGAGACATGCCAATAACAACTTCCTCAACATCTTCAGTTGCCAGGGCTTCAATCATTTCAGCCATCAAGGGAATGAATCCGTCTCCGCCCTCCAGAGAGAATCGTTTCTGACCTGGGTACTTGTTGTGAAGAAATTTCTCGAACAGCTCAGCCTCATTCAACTTTTCCAGAATACTCCGTTTCACATCAAGAGAGAGATTGGGCTGATTAAAACCCTTCTCAACCCGTTCCTCAAACCAAGCCTCCTGTTCCAAATCGGAACCGTGGAGAAACTCAAGGCCAATATGACCACACCAGGTTTGCTTCAAAGCTTGGATCAAGTCCTTCAACAACGCGTTTGCCTCGGGCAGGAACCCAAAAGTTGGAAACGTTTTATCCAGATCGGCCTGGGACAAACCAAAATTCTCAAGTTTCAGTTGTTCGTTTGTGGGACGCGGTCGTTCCAAAGGATCCAATTGAGCACAAAGATGGCCCCATTTACGATAGGCGCGAATCAGTTCGTGAATTCTTAAATCACTAGATGGGCTTTCCACCGACCCACGATTTTCCCCAAAGGCCATGCCTTCAAAAAAGTGACGCCAACTCGGTTCAATCGAATCGGGATCTGCACTGTAGGCCTCGAACATTTTTTCAATATAATCAACATTCATATGACTGGCATAAGACGGTTTCATAAAGCGTGTGTGACTCCCCACAACCTGCCGTCGCTGCGAAGCGACGACAAAATAAGCTGATATCATACTACAGTCGCGGCTCGTCTTCCATAGTGTCTTGCCCAGAGAATGCGGTTTGGTTCCGTTTTAAAAGGAAAAGAAAAAGGCGGAACGCACAACCTTTAAGAAGCACGCTCCGCCTTGATGAAATTGAATTATTTAAAGCCCTAATTCACATACTCGACGTCAGAATGGAATTTCATCATGTGATTTCCCAGCCATTTCGCCACCACTTCAGCGGGCATCTTTCCAAGAGTCACCTTCACTTGGCGCTCTTTGCCAGCGTTTGCGACAGTGTAGGTCACCGTATTCCCAGGAGTCACATGCTTTAAGGCGTTCGCCATGGCCTCACTCTTCTCTTGGGAATAGGGAACACCATTCAAAGCCACAAGATGTTCACCGGGTCTAAGATCAACTGCCGCAGCCGGGCTGTTCTCAACCACTTTCTTGATAACTAGACCCTTATCAGAATAATCTAACTCAACGCCCAGCCAACCTTTCGTGGAAGCTTTTTCAGTAATTTTGTTAATGCAAGCTTGGGCGTCTTGAGAACATTTATGGTCACCTCCCGCAAGTACGGGAACTGTTAGAGCCAAAGCAACTAAAACCTTAAAAGACAGATACGCGATGTGTTTCATAACACAATCCTCCTTTTTTTAAATTTGCCCCATTCACCGCACGTCGATGCAAAAAAAACCAATTTATATAAAATGATTTCCCCTAACATGGTGTCCCTACCCGAGTGCAATGTGGGACAAAGAGACTCAAGACCTACAAACCCAAACCAATGAGAAACTTACACCAAGCCTGTCCCCTATTGACCTGGCTTTAGTAGTGAGGAATAGGGCTTTTTCTAGCGAAAAGGTTTAAAGATCTTACTGATCTCCTCGCGCACAGCCATTTCGTCTTCACAATCTTGACCCTTCTTCACTATACGTGATGGCTATTTTCCAGGTTTCGTTTTTTCTTGATTATATTGCCAAAGAAACCAAAGCCATCAGACCAATCAAGGTAAATTAAAAACCATTATTAGTAAGAATTTTATATATGGATCAAACCAATCTTATTTTGCAAAAAGGCGGGCCTCAAAGAGGAGGCCCATTGAGTCTTCAATTAGCTGTCGCCGATGGAGCCGCATCATCCTCTTTGTCGGCCTTCACGATGGTGAACCCCGTGAATCCGTAGATGGCCGAGATGATTGGGTTCATGAGGTTAAAGAAACAGTAGAACCAGTAAGAGGCCACAGGAACCCCCAAATTTGCAGCCATATAAGCGCCACATGTGTTCCAGGGTATCATGGGAGAGGTCAGGGTTCCAGCATCTTCCAAACATCGAGACAGGTTTTTGGGGTGCAACCCTCTTTTCTCGAACTCTGCTCGGAACATGCGGCCAGGAAGAACAATCGCAATATACTGATCGGAAGCTATTAGATTCATGCCAATACTGGTAGAAAGAGTCGCAGCCACCAGACTTCCCGTGCTACGAGCCAGCAGCAGCACCTTCGAGGCGATACATTCCAACATTCTTGTTTTCTCCATAATGGCGCCAAACATCATGGCCGAAATAATCAGCCAGACCGTGTTAAGCATGCTGCCCATGCCGCCACGGTTTAGCAGACTGTCCAGCTTTTCGTGGCCTGTGTGAGGTACGAACTCGCCAAAGAGCGCCATCCAGACTCCCTTTATAAGCACATACGGTTTCGAAAGATCGGTTTCCCCCACGTATTGCACAATCACGTCTTGTTGAAATATCATGGCAAATACTCCGCCAGCCAGGGCGCCGACCAGCAATGCAGGAAACGCCGGCATCTTCTTCATTACAAGAACCAGAACCAGCAGAGGGGGAATCATAAGATACCATCCCAGAGAAAAGCTGTTTTCCAAGGCGGTAAGAATAGCCTGGATATCACTTGTTTGGGCCTCCTTTCTTCCGCTTAAACCCAGAACGAGAAAGAGGACGCAGGCTATAATCATGCTGGGAATAGTGGTCCAAAGCATATGCCGGATGTGAGTAAAAAGGTCCGTGCCAGCCATTGCAGGAGCCAGGTTGGTAGTATCTGAGAGGGGTGACAGTTTATCACCAAAATAGGCGCCGGAAATAACTGCGCCAGCGGCCATTCCGACATTCAAGTCCATGGCGTTGGCAATTCCTATTAATGCAATGCCAATGGTAGCCGCCGTTGTCCAGGAACTCCCTGTGGCAAGCGCCACAATCGCACATACCAGACAAGACGCCACATAGAAAATGGCGGGATGCATAATATTCAAACCATAGTAAATCATGGTGGGAACAATACCAGCGAGAATCCAGGTTCCAATTAACGCCCCTACAACCAGAAGGATGAACAGAGCCCCCATAGACAGGGAAATGCCGTCTACCATAGCTTTTTCCAATTCCTTCCACGTATATCCATTGCGAATGCCCAATATAATGCCAATTCCTGCGGTGAGTATCAACGCGATCTGGTTGGGTCCATAAGACGAATCGCTGCCAAAAAACTTCACAGACAACACCAACATCAAAACCAGAGAAGCGACCGGAATTAAGGCCTGAAACAAGCTGGGATATTTATGGTTCTCGATTGGTTCACTCATAACGGCTGAAGCTCCTTATTACATTCATTCATGTGATACTGTTCTCGCGATGAACCTTTCTATAAAGTAAAGGACGGAAATCCCACCCTGGACCCGGCCGTTATTTGGTTGAAAAAATCGACCGCCGCGAGGAAACGCTCCCGATGAGTATAGAACAATGCCGCGTCCCATGAAAAGAGCCAATGCATGAAACCCTTCAATATGCAGACCTATTCTGGCCACATCTCTTTGGAATTTTGAAAGACATCTCTAATATTATCTTCATAATATGAGCAAAATTACATTTCACCGCGATTTGATTTGGTAGAATTTAACCCAGTTCCTTTTTCTCGGTTCGACGTAAAACAGGAGGCCCGATGATCACACTAAAAGGGGTTTGCAAATCCTATCAAAAGTTTAAGGCCGTTGATAACCTGGACCTTCATGTTCCGCCGGGCATTGTTTTTGGTCTGCTCGGTCCCAATGGCGCGGGCAAAACCACCACGATCCGCATGATTACCGGGATTTTAGAACCGGACCAGGGAGAGATTGAAATTTTTGGAGAGAAATACCTCAAGCATCGCAACCACATCCTGAATAGAATGGGCTATGTTCCAGATCGCCCTTTTCTATATGGGAAATTAACTGCTATGGAACTCCTCCGGTTTCTCGGCAGCTTAAGAGGCATTGGCGGCGCTGAGGTTAAAAAGAGAGGCATGGACCTGCTGGAACAGTTCAAGCTGGGTCCTTTTGCCAATCAATTGGTAGAACGGCTCTCCCACGGCATGAAACAAAAACTGGTCCTCTCAGCCGCCCTATTGCACAACCCCGAGTTATTGATTGTAGATGAACCCATGGTAGGCCTTGATCCCCGCGCAGCCCGTCAGGTTAAAGAACTCATTCGCGGATTCGCCGAACAGGGAAAAACGGTGTTCATGTCCACCCATACCCTGGAAGTAGCGGCAGCCCTGTGCGATAGAGTTGGCATTATCCACAAAGGCAGCCTGATAACCAATGAGACTATTTCCAACCTTACCAGGCGTCTTGAAACCCGTGATGGGGATTTGGAAGCAGTTTTCATGACCCTTACCAAAGAGCTGGAAGACGAGGCTGTGCCACTGTGATTAAGATTTTTTTAATTTTGAACAGCTTGGGCGCCATGCAGTTCAAAAACAAAATCAAGATGAGTTTTTCTGAAAGGCCAATCATCACGCTCACCTTAACGCTCCTAGGCGCCGGATTCTTCAGTCTCTACCTCCTCCTAACCTACTGGTTGATCAAGTTCATTTACTTCCAGGATGTTTACGGAGTGCTCCTGGCCACGAAGTTGATTCAAATCCTTCTCTATATCTCGGTGGGCATCTCCCTCGTTTCCAGCTTAACCACCGCCATGGCCCATCTCTATCTCAGTCGAGATTTGGAATTCCATTTCAGCTTACCCATAAATTTCCAGACCTGGATTCTCCACCGGTTTTCCCAAATTTTTCTCCAGTCCAACTGGATGTTGCTGCTCTTTGGCAGCCCCATTATCTGGCTGTTCCTTCAATTTGGAGAAGCCTCTTATTTTGTACGGCTTTTTGGCATTCTTATATTTGCGATTTTGTCAACCTTTCCCATTTTCATTGCGGTCATCCTGTGTATGTTGTTGGTGAAAATCTTCCCCGCAAGAAGAGTCCATCAGGTATTTCTTGTATTAACCGTAGTCCTGGTCTCCTCCCTTGTCCTAATTTTCAGGGCTCTAGAACCCGAGAAATTCCTTGGGCCTGGGGGTTTAGACGAGTTTCGCGGCTTCGTCGATCTGGTAAATGTTGACAACCAATCCTGGAATCCGGCTGTTTGGGCCTATAATGCCATTGCAGCCTTGAGTCAGCAAACATGGTCTCAGGTTTGGGTTCCCTTGACAAAGTTGATTACACTGTTTCTTGCAACTATAGGCATCTTTCTATTTGCAGCTCAAAAACTCTATCGGTCCTCCTGGGACCGTGCGTTGCAATCCATGAGCGGTGAGGGGGACTTGAAAGCCCCGGACGCAAGAGTCTCATTTTTAAATCAGTTACTATCCCATCCACGCTGGAGTCAGGAGACTCGAGAAATTATCCTGTTTTTCAGAGACCCCTCTCAATGGTCGCAAATATTTGTCCTGGCGGCACTCCTGGGACTCTGCCTTTTTTCATTGACTAAATTACCTCTGAACCCCTTTGGATCAACACGCTTTCAAATGACTTTGGCAGGGACGGCCATGGTGGATTTCATCTGCCTCTCCATCGCGAGCCGTTTCATTTTTACCTCTTTTAGCGCCGACGGCCAGGCAATTTGGCTTATGAAAACAGCGCCTGAGGGCTGGATACGGTTTATGCGCAGCAAGCTTCTGGTTTTTGGACTCCCCACAGGCTTTTTTGCATTGCTCTTAATGCTACTCTCTGGGAAGATATTGGACCTCTCCGGCCCCCAACTCCTAACCGTGGGTCTCCATTGCTTTTGGGATAGCGTGGTTCTTGTACTTCTTGCCATGGCCTTAGGGATGTTATTCATCAACCCCTCCGTAGAAAATCCCCTGAAACTGGTTGTATCCCCAGGCGGCGTCCTACTGATGACCTCTGGCTTTTTTATAACAGGTCTACATGTTTTTCTTCGGTTGAGCGAAGCCGTACCTGCTTTGAATGTCATGCTCATGAAAATAGGCTGGCCTGACGTTCAGGATGGCAGGGCAACATACTACTACTCAGGCCTTATTTTCTTAGAAGCAATAGGCTTGTTCTATCTCATTCGCAGAGGTGTTGAGCACTTGAGAAAAGGCGATTTCTCTTAAGACGTCCTCCAAAACAACCAGAGGACTCACAGCACATATGTAAATAAACTACATTAAAGCTCCTTGAATCTGCCCACTGTACCATTTTCTGCTTGATTAGAAAGCGAAAATGTAGGAAATTTACACAAACAGATAGGCAGGAAGGAGGCTGGTTTGTCAATAAAAAGGATAGGCGGTGTGAAGACAGGAACGGGCGGACAGGCCCTACCCTTTTCCCAAGCGGTCGTTGCAGGGGATTTTGTGTATGTGTCAGGCCAGGTCGCCATGGACGAAAATGGGGAGATTATTAGCGGCGGCATTGTAGCCCAAACCGAAAAGACCATGGAACATATCATCCGTATTTTAAAAATGGCGGATTGCGGCTTGGAGAATGTGGTGAAGGTCGGTGTGTGGTTGGACGATCCCCGTGATTTCGCATCGTTTAACAGGGTCTACGCAAAGTACTTTACCGAGGCCCCGCCGGCACGGTCCACCGTGGAGTCGCGCATAATGGTAGACGCCAAGGTTGAAATGGACGTGATTGCCTACAAAAAGGGTCTTGGCGATTCTTGAAAGAGATTTCCCAATAAGCCCAAAATGAGCTAAGGGAATAGTATTGAATGAATCAACCCGCCCACCCACGCTGGGAATGAGGAGTTAACTTGTTGTGGATTTGGGCATTCTGGGGAAACAGATGGTATTAACAACACTGGATTGGGGCATTGTAGCTGGCTTCATGCTGCTTTCACTGATTATTGGAACCTGGGCGAGCAAAAGATCGAGCAAGGATTCCAACAGCTTTTTTCTGTCTGGTAGTCACATGCCATGGTGGTTACTTGGTATGAGCATGGTTGCCACTACCTTTTCCACCGACACGCCGAACCTTGTTACCGATATTGTTCGTAGAGACGGAGTGGCGGGCAATTGGGCGTGGTGGGCCTTTTTGCTCACCGGTATGTTAACCACCTTTATCTACGCCCGTCTATGGCGACGTTCCGGAGCAATGACCGACCTGGAATTTTATGAACTGCGCTATAGTGGAAAACCAGCGGCTTTTTTAAGGGGCTTCCGAGCTATTTATCTAGGTGTTGTTTTCAACGTAGCCATTATGGCGTCTGTCACCCTGGCCGCAATCAAGATCGGCTCGGTTCTTTTTAACTTCTCGCCAATGAAAACCATACTTATCGCTGGAACCGTCACAGTGATTTTCAGCTCACTCGGTGGTTTTCTCGGAGTGTTGCTCACAGACTTTATTCTGTTTATCATTGCGATGATCGGCGCTGTCGCCACAGCCGTCATTGCAATCAATCATCCTGAAGTGGGTGGTTTGGCCAAACTGCTCGATC
>JBNKOV010000139.1:0-10052 GCA_050294955.1 Holophagae bacterium | reverse complement strand
ATTCGGTTTTCAGAGTCTCCGTAAATATGTGTAATGGCAATATTGGGAGCAATCAGGTCGAGATAATCGCTCGCGGCGGGATTCCACATGTAAAATCCCTTAACCATGGAACTGTCTTCAAAGGTTCGATCATCCCGCTGATCCACGCCCAGCCAGAATCGGTTCTGATTATCAACGTGCAGGGCTGTAATAATAAAGCCATCCTCAATCCGAGGCCTGTTAACAGTGGTTGCCTTTCCATTGCGAACAACGCCCAGTCCATGGGTGGACCCAAACCAGAGATCGCCCCTGGTGTCCGTTGAAAGAGCAATAACGCGGGTTTTTGAGCCCTCCGAGAAAGGAAAAGCCTCCAACTGGCCATTACGCATGAGCGAAAGCCCCCCGTAGGAGCCAACCCAAAGACCCACGCCATCTTGGAAGAGCAGCGCTCGCACGTCCTGATCTGGCAGACCCTCGGAGAGCCCGTAGTTTTCGAAGTTCTTGCCGTCAAAGGAGCTGAGGCCAGAGCCGGTCCCAAACCAGATTTTGCCCTCTTTATCCTCGGCAATCGATCTTACCACCGGGTCGTTGAGCTGAAATTCCCGGCTATAATTGGTAAAGCTGTGCCCGTCATACCGACTGACCCCAGCGGACGTGCCAAACCACAGATAACCCTTTTGATCCTGGTAAATGGCGAAAACGAGGGATTGAATAAGGCCGTCATCGCTAGAAAAGGTTTTAAAAGGAAGCATTTGAGCAAAGAGAGGCGACATTGCAAAGAGCAATCCAAAACTGATCACGCACAGAAATCTGACGGTCCGATTTTTTCCCGATAAAGCCATGATAGTCATTTTGCCGCCGGACAATATCAACCCAATTCGAAACCTACTCCACCAACAATATACTACCGGGGCGAACATCCGTCAAACAGGATTACTTTTTCTCTATGACAATCAAGCGTGTCCAAGGAAGGCGTAAATTACGCCAAGAATGGATAATGTGAAACAACACAGCTTTTTAATGGTCCAGTCCATGGCGTCCTCCTTACTTTGGCTTAACGGTGAATCAGGTCAAATCCAAAAGACGCTCTCAGGCAAAATGTGAGGCCTGTTACATTCTCAGAAGGGAAATTTGGAAAAATGTGACGGCGATAACATTTCTTTTAGGGGGCGATGAAAATCTTACACTCATTTTTTATCCATCGGAAGCGGGTTCGGGTTATAATAACGAGCTATAATAGGAATGAGGAGTCCTTATATATGAAAACGAATATTATTGATCACGGCGATATCAAAATCCTCCAGATCAAAGGCAAGGTCACTATTGGTGAAGGTGATATTCAGCTCAGAAAAGAAGTAAACGATCTTCTGGCTTCTGGCTGTCTCAAAATCATCCTGGATCTCAGCGGCCTGAAGTATATAGACAGCTCTGGCATTGGCGAGCTGGTTTCCTGCTACACCACCATCACCAACAGAGGCGGCCAATTGAGGTTAACCAATCTCCACTCCAAGATTTACAGCCTCCTTCAATTGACGGCTCTGGTTTCAGTTTTTCAAATCATGGACTCCAACGAAGACGCGCTCCAAAGCTTTAGTTAGGTTTCCTCTCAGAACAAACCCCGGTTTAATCGGGACTTGCAAATAAAGCCCGTGATTTTGGCGAGTCACCCAGACCCCCATTTCACATAAAGAAGAAGCTCGGGAAACCGGGCTTTTTTATTTGCAAGATCCTCTTTCCACCGCTCTCAGATACAGAAAAGGCCCGGAATCGCTCCCGGGCCTTTCCCATTTGTCGATAACCTGAAACTCTTAAATTTTAGTGAGAATGTAGTTTCTGATTTCGGTAATGTCTTCGTTATGCAATTTTGTGGCTTTGCCGTCCACAATCCGATAGATCTGAGGAATGCGTGTAACATCGCCTCGTTTATTGAAATCGGTTTCTCTCAGGATGAGCCCAAAAGTGGTTTCCTTATCAAAAACGAGCTTGTTCAATTCATCACGGACTGCATCGTGGAGCCAATGATCTGCTGCATCAATGGCAAAAGCCAGAGCAATCATCGCATCGTAACCATTTGCTGCATAGATGTCGGGTTTAGCATGGTAGTTCTCTTCAAAGTTTCGAGCAAACGCCTGCTCTTCTGGAGTGCCTTCTTGGGGCTCGAAGTGGTAGGTGGAATAAATGACCCCTTCCAGACCGTTGGGACCAAGAGCAAGGTTTTCAGGACCCAGAGCGCTAACCACCCGATTAGGAAGCAGAGCGGAACTGGTGAAGACAAAGGTGTTTTTCAATTCCTCACGCTTTTTGATCTCAGAAATGAGAGGAATGAGTTCGTCTGTGTAGCCGCCCAGAAAAACAGCGTCGGGGGTGTGGGTGACAATGCGATCAACCACGGCGACGAAATCTACATTAGCCGTATCTACGTCAAACTTAACCACTTCATCGGGAATTTCATGACGAGCTGTTCTTCCGAATCTCAGCATGGAGTAGGTAATGCCTTCGGCATATGCCGTTTTGGAGCGAACCATGAGCACTTTCTGCATTCGACATTTTTGAAAAATAAGGTTGCAAAGAGCCTGCGCTTCCAGAGTGTCCGATGGCTGGTTGCGGAAGATATTATCGGCGCTGTCTTCTCCTTCATTAATCTCAGGTGAAGAAGACGCCGGAGAAAGAAGCACGATATTAGACTCATTGGCCAAAGGCGCGAGCGCCAGGGTGGAAGCTGAAGATGCCGCGCCAATGATTGCGGTAACACCCGAATCTTTGAGTTCGTTAAAAGCGCGAATCACGCTTTGGGTATCGTGACGATCTTCGTTTTTGATGATCAACTCGTATTTTTTCTTGAGCTTGCCTGACTTCTTGAGATCATCCAACGCCAACTTGATACCGGATGTAATCTGATACCCTTCCTCCTCAAGACTGCTCCCCTCTTGAGGAATAATGACGCCTATTTTCACTTCTCCGGTATTGAAACAGGAAGGAAGCATCAAAAGCCCCATCAGTAAGACGCCGGCAACCATCCACCTAGTTAATTTCATGTATCGACTCCTATCTTTGATGTCATCCTCTATTCACAAGGAGAACTCCAACATTGTAGCAGGCATGCGCCCAAAATCCAAATAATAGCATGGCCAACGAACGGATTTCAAAGCAAGAGTATCATTAAAGACCCATTTCTCTGCTCAATTGCCGAATTTAGGAGCGCCATGGAGTTCTCACACCCCGCTTCTCGGCAGTACGCCATCTCGAAGGAAGTACTGCATTTCATCGGTGAACAACCGATGAGATGAATACTGCGCCAACTCCTGGTCAAGGACAGCATGATCCTCTCGTTTAGAAAGAGCAACGCAAACCAGCTTGGGTTGGCGATCCCTAAATGGTCGAATGAACAGACGTCGCTTTAAATGCCAACCCTGTTCCAAGAGACATTTTAAAGGCTGTTGGTACAACAGACAGGGAAATACAAAACAAAAGACGCCCCCCGGTTTTAATGCATCAAAGACCGAGGCGGCAAATTCTTCCACGCCACCGAAAAACGCGTGCCTGGCCTGAGCAATAGACTCATTTTTATTAATTTTCCCAGCATGCACTTCAAAAAAGGGGGGATTACAAACCGCCAAATCCAGACATGCGCTGCGCCAGGAAAAGCGCCTCAAATCGCCTTCTACAAGAGTCACTGGCGTGTTTCCAAGATTTTGCCGAGCGAAATCAATAAGCTCACCCTGACGCTCAAAGGCCAATCCCTCGCCCCCCAGATCTTTAGAAAGGGTATGAGCGATCACGCCACTGCCCGTACCGAGATCACACCAGAATCGAGCCGGGAACTGACGGGCGAACGAGGCCAGCAGAAAAGCGTCGCTGGAAAAACGATAGCCCACCTCGGGTTGAACGAGTTCTGGCGGCTTCCAAATAATCTGGTATTCCGCCATATCGTCGCCTCGGGTGGGCTCTGTGTTTGGAAAATGCATGATGAAAAGCGGGCTTCAGCCCGCCTCCCTACATTTTACCGGCATACTTGAGACGCTGAACCGCGCGGTAAAGCGCAGCCTCAGCACGCAGCATGTCAATTTCTCTATCTTTGGAATCTCTTCTGGATTTGGCGCGCGCCATTGCGGATTTGGCCCGCTCCACGTCGATCTCTTCTTTTGCTTCTGCGCTCTTTACGAGCACAGTAACTTTGTCGTCCTGAACCTCAACGATTCCAGACCCGCAGAGCACGTCCTTGCTGTCTTTGCCAACCTGATAGGTCATGGCGCCAAAGTCGAGACGCGCAATAAGAGCGGTGTGAAGAGGCAAGATGCCAAACCGACCTTCGCTGCCCTGGAGGTAAACCGAAGATACCTCAAGGCTGATGGCCTGTTTTTCAGGTGTGAGAACTTCTAAATGAATTGAATCGCTCATGGCGTAACCCCTTAGGCGTTGGCCAGTTGTTGTGCTTTTTCCAGAGCCTCTTCAATGGTGCCAACCATGTAGAACGCTGCTTCCGGAACGTCATCGTGAACGCCATCGCAGATTTCCTTAAAGCCGCGGATGGAGTCTTCACATTTAACGTATTTACCGGGGATGCCGGTGAAGATTTCAGCAACGTGGAAGGGCTGAGACAGGAACTTCTGAATCTTACGAGCGCGGCTAACAACCAGCTTGTCTTCATCGGAAAGTTCTTCAATGCCCAAGATGGCAATGATGTCCTGAAGATCTTTGTACTTCTGGAGGATCGACTTAACTCTGACCGCAACGTTGTAGTGCTCATCACCCAGAATGTGGGGGTCGAGCAGACGTGAAGAAGACGCCAGAGGATCAACAGCGGGGTAAATGCCCAGCTCGGAGATCTGACGAGAAAGGTTGGTGGTCGCGTCAAGGTGAGCAAAAGTGGTTGCAGGCGCGGGGTCGGTGTAGTCATCCGCAGGAACGTAAATGGCCTGAACGGAAGTAACGGAACCCTGCTTTGTGGAAGTAATACGCTCTTGCAGTTCACCCATTTCGGTGGACAGGGTCGGCTGGTAACCAACTGCCGAGGGGATTCGGCCGAGCAGGGCGGACACTTCGGAACCGGCCTGGGTGAAACGGAAGATGTTGTCAACGAACAAAAGAACGTCTTTACCTTCGGTGTCGCGGAAATATTCCGCAGCAGTCAAACCGGTAAGCGCAACCCGAGCGCGAGCGCCGGGAGGTTCGGTCATCTGACCGTAAACCAGGGCAGTCTGCTTGATAACGCCAGATTCTTTCATTTCCTCGTAAAGGTCATTCCCTTCACGAGTACGCTCGCCAACCCCAGCGAAAACAGAATAACCGCTGTGCTGTTTTGCGATGTTGTTGATCAATTCCATGATCAAAACGGTTTTGCCAACGCCAGCGCCGCCGAACAGACCGGTCTTGCCGCCTTTCATGTAGGGTTCCAGGAGGTCGATAACCTTGATGCCGGTTTCAAACATTTCCAGGCTGGTGCTCTGATCCTTAAACTCGGGAGCAGGGCGGTGAATGGGCCAGCGTTCTTTTGCGTTAACAGGACCCGCTTCATCAACCGGATCACCAACAACGTTCAGAATTCGGCCGAGAATTTCGTGGCCAACCGGGGTGGTGATGGGAGAACCGGTGTCAACCGCTTCAATACCGCGAACCATGCCGTCTGTAGGCTGCATGGAAATACAGCGAACCTTATTTTCCCCAAGGTGCTGTGCAACCTCCGCCGTAATGGTGTTCCCTTCATGCTGAAGTTGAACAGCATTGAGGATCGCGGGCAGCCCCTCATCAAATTCGATATCCAATACTGGACCGATAATCTGAATTACTTTACCTTTTTTCATGAAGATCTCCTCATTCTATGCCGCTTTACAGGGCTGCCGCGCCGCTGACAACTTCAATAAGTTCTTTGGTGATTGCGGCTTGACGGGCTTTGTTCATTTCTAGAGTCAGTTTTTCTATCATCTCTGAAGCGTTGTTGGTAGCGGCGTCCATAGCCGTCATCCGCGCTGCATGCTCAGATGCGCAAGACTCCAACAGCGCCTGAAAAATTTGAGTCATCACGACTCGTGGCGAAAGTTCCTCAAGAATGTCCTCAAGGCTGGGCTCCGCGAGATGTTCCGCGCCGCCGCCTGTTTCCTCAGATTCCGCCGAAAGGGGCAGCACCTGGGAAACGGTGGTTTCCTGAATCAGAACGTTCTTAAATTTGTTGTATACCACCAGCACCTTGGAGTAGCCGGACTCTTCAAAAAGAGACACCACGCGTTCGGTAATCTGCTCGCCCAGGCCAACGGTGACATTTCTAAAAATGCCTTCGTAACCGTCGAGCGTTTCAACCTCGTGCTTGGCGTATTGGGCGACAGCCTTTTTGCCGATGGGCAATACAGCGTAGGCGTCCACGCCATCCCGCGTAAACAAGGCTTTCACTGCTTTGAAAATGTTGGCGTTAAAAGAGCTGCAAAGGCCCTTGTCTCCAGCTACTACCAGCAACAGGGTTTTGCCCTGTCCCCCATGGTAGAGTTTTCCGCCCACATCGCCCATTCGGCCCAAGATGGAACTGTGAACGGACGCAATGCGTTCCGCATAGGGACGCGCATTGGTGGCCCGATCAGAGGCCCGCCGCAAACGCGCGGCGGAAACCATCTTCATAGCTTTGGTGATCTGCTGGGTGTTCTTTGTACTTTTAATCCGTCGCCGGATATCAATCAGGCTGCCCATGGATTAAGCTCCCATCTCCGCCTTGAACTGTTCTTTAAAGGCATTGATTGCCGATGTGAGGGTTTTCTCAACCTCGTCATTCAAAGCGGGTTTTTCGGAAAGTGATTTCATGAAGTCCGCATGATGCGTGTCCATGTAGGGGTAGAACTGCTCTTCGAAAGCGCGAACATGGCTAACGGCCAGGTCATCAAGGAAACCCTTGGTGCCTACATACAGCATGCAGAGCTGACGTTCAACCGAAAGCGGTTCGTATTGAGCCTGCTTCAACAGTTCGGTGAGGCGCTGACCGCGATTCAACTGAGCCTGAGTGGCCTTGTCAAGGTCGCTGCCGAACTGAGCAAAGGCCGCCAGTTCACGGTACTGGGCCAAATCGAGACGCAGGGTTCCGGAAAGCTTTTTAACGCCTTTGGTTTGAGCAGCGCCGCCAACCCGTGATACGGAGAGGCCCACGTTCACAGCGGGTCGTTGACCCGAGTTGAACAAGTCGGCTTCCAAGTAGATCTGACCATCGGTAATGGAAATCACGTTGGTTGGGATATAGGCGGAAACGTCGCCAGCCTGAGTTTCGATGATAGGCAGAGCGGTGAGAGAACCGGCCTTTTTGGCGTCGCTGTATTTTGCAGCGCGCTCCAACAAGCGGGAGTGCAGGTAGAAAAGATCGCCCGGGTAGGCTTCGCGCCCGGGAGGGCGGCGCATCAACAGGGAAACTTCTCGGTAAGCCCAGGCGTGCTTGGAAAGATCATCGTAAACCATCAACACGTGCTTGCCGTTGTCCATGAAGTACTCGCCAATGGCGCAACCGCCGTAGGGGGCGAGGAACAGGAGAGGCGCAGGCTCGGAAGCCGTTGCAGAAACCACAATGGTGTGGCCCATGGCGTCGTGCTCTTCCAGTTTCTTCACAACCTGAGCAACTGTGGAACGTTTCTGACCAATCGCAACATAGATGCAGATAACGCCAGTGTTTTTCTGGTTGATGATGGCGTCAAGCGCAACCGCAGTTTTACCCGTCTGACGGTCGCCAATAATCAATTCCCGCTGGCCGCGACCAATGGGGATCATGGCGTCAATGGCTTTGATGCCTGTCTGCATGGGCTCTGCAACACCCTGGCGGTCAATAATGCCGGGCGCGATGCGCTCGATGGGGTTGAAACCTGTCGCTTCAACCGGGCCTTTGCCGTCAATGGGGTTGCCCAGGGGGTCAACAACGCGACCGATCATGGCGTCGCCAACAGGAACAGAAGCCAGACGGCCCGTTCTTTTAACTGTATCGCCTTCCGCAATCTTCTCGCCGTGGCCGAACAAAACAGCGCCCACGTTATCTTCTTCAAGGTTTAAAACCATGCCCACAACACCGTGGGGGAAATCCAGAAGTTCGCCAGCCATGGCTTTCTCTAAACCATGAACACGGGCAATACCATCGCCAACAGCGATAACAGTACCGACTTCGGCAATATCGATTTCACCCTCGTAACCGGCAATCTGATCTTTAATAATCTTGCTGATTTCTTCCGCTCTGATATCCATTTCCGTTAATTCTCCTTAACCAATTCCTGGCGCAGCCGGTCCAATCGGCCCCTTACGCTTCCGTCGTAAACAACACTGCCAACCCGAGCAATAGCACCGCCCAGGATGTCGGGATTCTCAACAGTCTCCAGGCGAACCTGACCACCGAGAACCGCTTCCATGGTCTTCTTCAATGCGTCAACTTCCGCATCGGAAGGCGCAACAGCGCAGGTCAGTTCAACGGATTGTACATTTCTGCACACGTCCAACCGTTGCGCAACAGCAGCCCGAACTTCAGGCAAAATGCCCATGCGACCGTTTCCGGCCAGGGTTTGCAGGAACCGGGCAATGGTCTCCGGCAAAGCTAATTTTTTCGCCAGGGCGGCGGCAATGCCAGCCTTATCCTCAGCGCTAACCGTGACATTGGCAAACAACTGCCCCAAATTGGGATCGGCAGCGGCCATATCGCAAAAGTCCAAGAAAGCCTGAACTTCATCCAGAGCGTTCTTCTCATTTAATAATTCAACAAGGGCCTTGGCGTATCGGATCGCCACTCTACTTGCGCTCATGATCGAGCCCCCAATTGCGTGGTAAAGTCGGCAAGCAGCTTTTTACGCTCGCCGTCGGTGATAGAGTCGCGAACGGTTTGTTCGGCCTCTTTAATAGCCATTTCAGCAATGTGCGCCTTAAGCTGACCAACTGCTTCGCGGCGGCGGCTCTCAATTTCGGCAAGAGCTTGCTCCATGATCCGGGCAGCCTCCTGCTCAGCATTTTTGAGAACTCGCTCACGGGCGTGCTCGGCTTCCTGCCTTGCCTGGGCTTCAATCTCAGCCACTTCCCTGTCCAGGTTCGCCATTTTCTCGTCAATTTCGTCCAAGCGCCGCTTGGCCTCTTCCCGGCTCTTTTCAGCCATGGCGAGGTCATCGCGAATGCCTTTAACCCGGTTCCCAAAAAAGTCGCGGATCACATTCCGAAGAATGAAAGCCAGGCCGCCGAAAAAGATAAGACAGTTGATAACTTGGGAAGTCAGATCAACCCCACCCTCAGCAGCGAGGGTAGGCAGACTCACGACAAAGAAGGGCGCGAAAATAGCCCCTTTTAAAAAGTTTTGTTTCATTCCAAACGCTACCTGTCTAAAAATAATTGAAAGTCACTCAAATCCGGAGACTTAAGCAGTTGCTCTAGCCAGGACGGATGACACAATCTGCTGAGCAATCACCCGGGACTCCTGTTCCAAGGAGGATCTGGCCGAACCGACCTGTTGATCCAATTCAGTGGCGGCCGCCTGAACCATGGCAAGCGCCTTTTCTCTAGACGAAGCAATCTTCTCCTCACGGGCCATCTCTGACTCCTTCAGAAGATTCTGTCTGTTGGCCTGAGCCTTCTTTCTAGCCTCGTGAACCTTTTCACGATACGCGGCCAAACTCTCTTGAACCGTCTTCTCGGCTTTGATCCGGGCCTCTTCGCCTTCCTCGATCTGCGACTTTCGCTTTTCCAGAACAGCGATCAAAGGCTTGAAGATCAAGCTGTTTAAAATAACGACCAAGACCAAAAACATGACCGCAATGACCAACGTTGTAATGTTGATCTGCATCGGCGCTGGCAAACTATTAAGAATCTCTTGCATTTTCCACTCTTCTTTTTAATTGCCTTTGAAATGAGCAATCCATCGAATCGGTACATCCCCAAAACGCCTCGAAAGGTATCATAACCCCAGACCAATGTCAATTTAAAAGTGGAAAAGTCGGGTCCATGCGTAGAGAAATTTTGAGACGCGTTCTCCCGAAAACCCCGAACAAGAACACCAAAAAAGCGGCTAATGCCAGGGGTTCGCACCTAACAGCAAACACGGCCATAGGACAAAACACGCCAACAATATTAATAGGACCAACATT
>JBNKOV010000138.1:0-10120 GCA_050294955.1 Holophagae bacterium | reverse complement strand
CAAGATACAACCATCAAATCGTCTGTAGGAGTCACAGTCCAAGTCACATCTTCAACAAATGGGAGAGAAGCGCCCAAGCTTTGTGTGCCACCGCCCGCAGAAATGGTGCCATTTACGTTCTCATATGCCAGACCGGCGAAGGAATTCTCATTCTGATACCAGTCTTGTAAAGCTTGAACTGTACCCATCGAAGCCTTGATAGCGCCGGAAACACGGGACTTCTGCTGGAATTTGGTGTACATGGGAACTGCAACAGCAGCCAGGATCGCGATAATTGCTACAACAACCATCAATTCAACAAGTGTAAAACCTTTTCTTCTCATTATGAACTCCTTTCCTCTTGGCTCAAATCGTTCGCATCGAACACTAAACCATACTGCAACCCACGTGCCAAAAAAAAAGAAGCTACAAACAAACGACTTGCTCATATCATCTTCGTTTCACTGCCACTATTTGTCAATGTCAACATTTGTCTGCTGACACAAATTGTCATTCACACCCGTTTTCAGCGCCGAAACCATCCGAACCAGTTCATTCCCACCCGGAAGATCGCCCCTTTTCCCGTGGCTGCTCATTTTCGGTGAATAAATAAGCGTTCAAATGCCGCCTCTTTTGGTGTAAAGTGACTCAAGAGACGCGGGTCCCTTCTCTCCCCTTCCCCATTTAACATACGTTTTGGGAGACGAAAAGACCCCAGGAGAATAGATAAATGAGTAAATTATATTTTCGCCACGGCACGGTTGGCAGCGCCAAAACACTGAATCTACTTGCAGTCGCCTACAACTACACCCAGCAGGGTAAAAAGGTGATTCTCATCAAACCGCGACTGGACACCCGGTTCGGCTCGGAGATGGTGAGAAGCAGGGCCGGCCTGGAAAGAGAAGCGGACCTCCTGGTGGAGCCCGACACCATATTAGATGTAGAAGGCATGAAAGGACTGGACTGCGTGCTGGTGGACGAAGCCCAATTTCTCAGCAGCGCGCTCATCGACCAGCTACGCCGACTCACCATCCGCCACAACATCCCCGTCATCTGCTATGGCCTGCGAACCGACTTTCGAAGGAACCTGTTTGAAGGGGCAAGGCGGCTCATGGAAGTGGCCGACTCCATAGAAGAAGTGAAAACCACCTGCGCGTTTTGCAATAAAAAGGCCATCTACAATCTCAAACTGCTCGACGGGCAACCCACCTTAAGCGGTCCCACCATTGACCTGGGCGCCGAAGAAAAGTACCTGCCATCCTGCCACGTCTGTTACGCGGTAAGGCTCATGCCCGCCGTGGAGCCCGTTTAAGGAATGGGCCGACCATTCATCTCTATAATAAAGGCCCGGCCGAGGATCGTTTACGGCTTGAATCTGAAGCCCGCTCGTGTCAGAATGGGGCCTGCCTTGTAGGATTTGTTGAGATCGATACCAATGGATGAGAAAGCTTATGTTTAAAAAAGTGATGATCGTAAATCGTGGCGAAATAGCCATTCGCATTATTCGGTGCCTGCGAGAGCTGGGAATCGCCTCGGTGGTGGTCTATTCGGATGCTGATCGGGAAAGTCTCGCTGTGAGATGGGCGCACCAGGCAGTCCATCTTCCCGGTGTTTCCAGTGCGGAAACCTACATGAATGTGGACGCTGTAATCGCAGCGGCCAAGAGCACGGGCTGTGAAGCCATTCACCCCGGCTACGGATTCCTCAGTGAAAACGCCGCATTTGCAAAGCGTTGCGAAGACGAAGGCCTGGTTTTCATAGGCCCCCACCCGGGCGCTATCTCCCAAATGGGCGACAAAACCACCGCCCGCCAGATCATGATGGACAAGGGCGTGCCCGTCACCCCGGGATTCCAGGAAAAGGACGCCGATGTTCATCGCGTTCTGGAAGCGGCACGCGAAATTGGCTTCCCCGTAATGATCAAGGCCTCCGCTGGCGGCGGCGGCAAGGGCATGCGTCTCGTGAAAGATCCCGCCCAGTTCATCTCCAACTTTGAGATGGCCCAGTCCGAGGCGCGCAGCTCCTTTGGCGATGACCGCATTTACGTGGAAAAATTCATCGAGAATCCCAGACATATCGAAGTTCAAATCGTTTGCGACAAACACGGCAACCGCATCCACTTCGGCGAGCGAGAATGCTCCATCCAACGCAGGCACCAGAAAGTGGTTGAAGAAGCGCCGTCTCCAGCGGTGGATGAAGCGGCCCGTCAAAGAGTGGGAGAAATCGCGGTTCAAGCCGCCGAAGCCGTTGGTTACGACTCCATCGGCACCGTCGAGTTCTTGATGGATAAGGACAAGAACTTCTACTTCATGGAAATGAACACCAGGCTACAGGTGGAGCACCCGGTTACCGAGTGGGTGACCGGCAAGGATCTGGTTCGCATTCAAATCGCCATTGCCGCCGGGAAAAAGCTGGACATGGCTCAAGAAGACGTGGTCATGCGAGGTCACGCCATTGAGTGCCGCATCTACGCGGAAGATCCCTCCCGCAACTTCATGCCCTCGCCCGGTAAAATCACCGGCCTGTCCACCCCATCCGGCCTGGGCGTCCGCGACGATTCCGGCGTCTACCAGGGCTACGAAGTGCCCATCCACTACGATCCCATGATCTCCAAGCTCACGGCCTGGGGCGCTGATCGAGACGAAGCCATTCAACGCATGGCCCGAGCCCTGGGCGAGTACAAGGTTGGCGGCATTAAAACCAATCTCTGGTTCCACAGGCAGTTAATGCAAAACCAGGCCTTCATCGACGGGGACCTGGACACCGGCTTCATCGACAAGCACCCCGAACTGCTTGAGAAGCAGAGCGATGAAGAAAATCGTGATATGGCGCTCATTGCCGCCGCCATTCGCTACTATAAAGAAAAGACCAAACCGGCGTCTGCCGATTCCAACGCCAAACCGGCTCAGAGCGTTTGGAAAACCCATGGACGTCGCTCCATGATGCAGTTTTGAGGTGAAGACATGGAATTGTTGGGCGTCATTCAGAAACAGGAATACAAGGTCAATATTGAGCAGAAGGGCGACCGTCTGTTCAAAATCGATATCGACGGGCGACAGTATGAAGTAGATTGCATCGAGCTGATGCCCAATCTCTTCTCCCTGCTTCACGGCAATCAGTCCTACGAGGTGAGGGTGCATGCCAACGGCAAGGGCGACCGCTACGACGCCCATTTCTACCAGGACACGGTTCAGGTGGAGATGGCCGATCCCATGAAACGTCTGCTGGAGTCCAGCAGCGCGGGCGGTCAGGCTGGCAAAGCCTCTCTTGAAGCGCCCATGCCCGGTCAGGTCCAACGGGTCCTGGTTAAGGTGGGCGACGAGGTTGAGGAAGAGCAGGGCCTGGTGGTTCTGGTCGCCATGAAAATGGAAAATGAGCTGGGCAGTCCCAAGTCTGGCGTAGTGAAAGAGATTCTGGTCAAGGAGGGAGACAACGTGGAAGGTTCTGCGCCTCTCGTTGTGGTTGAATGAGTTAGGAGGCCGACATGGAAGAGATCTGGCTGGTGGATGTTGCCGTGCCGGTTCCTCTCAGGCAGACTTTCACCTATAAAATCCCCTCTAATCTGAGCCCCGATTCGGTTTGCGCGGGACATCGGGTTCTGGTCCCTTTCAGAGCCAAGCTGCTTCACGGCGTGACCATGACCGACGCCTACCCCGGCGACGATCAAACCAGCTCCAAGACCCGGTTCCTGGTGAAATACGACGCCGATCAACGGATCCTGGCCCCAGAAATCCAAAAGCTCTCTCAATGGCTTACCCGCTACTATCGCGGCCCCGTGGGGGAAGTGATTAAAATGGCGCTTCCGCCCGGGCTGCTCAGTGAAAAGGACATCATCTACCGGCTCACCCCGGAAGGGGAAACCCATATTCAGCGAGATGAGGATGCCCGGGTTCTGGCGGTTCTGGCCGGTAAGTCTCTTGGCAAGAAGGACTGGGAGGTTAAAGCCCAGGCCAAGATCAAGACGAGCCAGATACGAGACTGGGAGGACGCGGGCTATCTGCAAATTACCACAAAGGGCGGCGAACGGGAGACCATTCCCCATCTGACGGTGGTCCAAATAACCGAGCAAGGCCTGGCGGCGGATCCCGAGACGTTGCACCGGGCGCCCAAGCAGAAGGCGTTGCTGATCTGGTTTAGGGAACGACCCGGCGATTATGTGACCTATCCTGAACTCAACGAACTATTTAAGAACGGAACGACCCTGGCCGGGCAATTGGTGAAACGGGGACTGTGTCGTAAACTGCGCGTGCCCAAACACGAGGTGGAGCGGCGGCAAAGCCCGTTTGAACCCGAAGAGGTCAAGGTTCTCACTCAAGAGCAGGAGGCCGCCCTTGAGGAGATCACAGCCGCCCAGGGAACCGGCTCGTTTCAGGCGTTTCTGTTGTATGGCGTGACGGGCGGCGGCAAAACCGAGGTCTACTTAAGGGCTATTCAAAACTGCCTTGAGAAGGGCCGTCAAGCCCTGTTTCTGGTGCCTGAGATAGGCCTTACTCCTATGATGCAACGCCGTATCATTGATCGCTTTGGCGAGAGACTGGCTATCCTGCATTCCGCTGTGGGCGCGGGCCGCCGAGCGGAATCCTGGGCGCGGGTTCTGGCCGGGAAGGTGGATGTGGTGCTGGGCGCTCGCTCAGGTCTTTTCGCGCCGCTGCCTCGTCTGGGCCTGGTGATTGTGGACGAAGAGCACGATCAAAGTTACAAGCAGAACGACGGCGTGCGATATCACGGCAGGGACCTGGCTTTGGTTCGGGCTCAAATGGCTGAGGCTATTGTGGTTCTGGGAAGCGCGACGCCATCGCTGGAGTCGTGGCGCAACCATCTTCGCGGTCGCTTTAAGATGCTGACCATCTCTAAAAGGGCGACCCGCGCTCGCCTGCCCGCCGTGGAGATTGTGGATCTCAGGGAAGAGTTCAAAACGGCTCGCGGCCGCCCTATTCTCAGCAGAATGTTGGACGCCAAAATGGAGCACCAACTGGACAAGGGCCATCAGGTGATGATCCTCTTGAATAGAAGGGGTTATCATAGTTTTCTCATGTGCCGCAAATGCGGCGAAAACGTCATGTGCTCTCAATGTGAGGTGAGCCTCACCTACCACTCCGACAAGACCCTGAAATGCCATTATTGCGGCGAGACAAGGCCGGTTCCCAAAACCTGCCCTTCCTGCGCTTCTGAAGTGGCCATGATGCAGTTTTTTGGGGAGGGCACCCAGCAGATCCAGGAAATTTTGGAGAAGCGGTTTCCCGATTTCAAGGTGGACCGGCTGGATCGGGATCGGCTGTCGAAAAAGGACGCCCACCAACAGATTCTCGCGGATTTCGAACAGAACCGAACCCAGATTCTGGTGGGCACTCAGATGATCGCCAAAGGCCACGATTTTCCCAATGTCACGCTGGTGGGCATTGTGAATGCGGATATCGGACTCCGTGTCCCTGATTTCCGCAACGCCGAGATGGTTTTTCAGTTGATTACCCAGGTGGCGGGCCGTAGCGGTCGCGGCGACAATCCTGGGTCGGTTGTTATCCAAACCTATATGCCGGAGCACTATAGCATTGTCACAGCCGCCAAGCACGACTACGGAGCATTCCTGGAAAAGGAACTGCGGTATCGCGAACACCTCTTCTATTCGCCCTTCGCCTACATGGTGGCCATCCTCATCACGCACCAGGATCATGAACGGGCCAATCAGGCCAGCTTCTGGATGGCGGCCCAATTTCAACACTTCAGTGAAAAGGCAGGCATCGTGGTGCTGGGACCGGCCAAGGCGCCCATCGGTCGCATTAAAAATGCCTGGCGATACCAGATCGTACTGAAATCCGCCGACCGGGCCGCGCTCCACCAATTGGCCGACGCCGTGGTGGAAGAGGCCGTAAAACAAGGGCGCCTCCCTCGCCAGGCCATCATCATGGACATCGATCCCTACCAGTTCTTCTAAGCAGGGCGCTGTTCGAAAAAGACGCCTCCAGCTATTCAAAAATAGCTGGAATCTGATATGATACCAGAGATGAACCGACCCCATTAAAAAGAAACCATCGTTCTGGTTTTCAGGGGTGGCATGGACAGAGAGGAGCGTGAAGATGCGGGTGCTCATTGCAGGATGCGGCGATGTGGGCAACAGGCTTGCCAACATGTTGGCGGCCAACGGTCACGAGGTTTGGGGATTGCGCAGAAAGGTGTTTCATCTCCCGGAGGAAGTGAACCCGGTTCGCGCCGACCTTGAGAAACCCGAGACCCTGGAAAACCTGCCCAGGCACCTGGACATGGTCTTCTTTACAGCCGCAGCCCAAGGTCGCAGCGAGGATCATTACAGAGCATGCTATGTGCAAGGCCTCGCCAACCTGTTGGGCGCCCTGAAACAGCTCGGCGAAAACCCAAAACGCATCTTCTTCACATCCAGCACCGGGGTCTATGGACAGAATAACGGCGAGTGGGTAGACGAAAACACCCTAACCGCGCCGGACAGCTACACAGGCGGCGTCATATTAGAAGCCGAACGCATCTTGAATGAATCCCATTACCCCACCACCATCGTGCGCTTCGGCGGCATTTATGGGCCGGGAAGAACCCGCTTGTTGAACATGGCCGCTTCCAACGAGCCCGTGAATGGCTCCGCCATTCGCTACACCAACCGTATTCACAGCGACGATTGCGCAGCAGTGCTGCTCCACCTGATGGGCGTTCCCGACCCGCAGTCCCTGTATGTCGCCGTAGACGATGAACCCTCTCCCCACCACGAGGTCATGTTCTGGCTGAAGTCGCGCATGGGGAAATCCGTCCCAGGAAAAGAAAAGGCCGAAGATGGCGCGCAAGCGGTAGGCAAACGCTGCTCCAATGAACGACTGAAAAAATCCGGCTTCGTTTTCCGATACTCCAACTATCGGGAAGGATATGCGGAATTGCTTAAATCCTGGCAGGGCTGATGGCAAAATTTGGCGCTTAAGCTTCAGGTGTTTCTAGCCTTGCGTTAATATATTTGACAAAGCCTCAATCCGCCCATATGATAAAAATAAGGCGTTGACTCTCTACAGGAGAAGTTTCGCCGAATTCTTAAAGGTGGGCAGGCAATGAAAGCGTTTTCATTGAAAAAGACCATACGCTTCAGTCTTTTGTCGCTGATGATGCTTGGCTATTTGTCCGAGACATTGCCCCAGCTCCACTATCACGCAGAGCAACACGCCTGCGTAGAGGAAGATGGGCTTCAACATACCCAGGTCTTTCTCCCCTCTGAAAGCGCCGCCCCTACCACGGGTGATCGCCTGCAGGGCGTTCTCCACGACGGCGGGCACGAACACGCCCTCTGTGCGCTCTGTCAGTTGCTCCCCTCTTTGTTGGGCTCCTCTTTCTCACCTGGTTACTTTGATGCGCCGGATCAGATGCTTTTTGCCAAAACAGACTTTGGCCGTACCGAAAAGCGCTTTAAGTCGCATCGTTCCAGAGGCCCTCCCACCCAAGCTTGATCTCTTTTCATGAAATAAAAGAGTTTCCCGGACGCGAAGCCATGGCCTGCGCCGAAACTCTCCCGTTGTATCCGCCCTGCGCGCCTTTGCGTTCCAGGTCGTGAGACCAACCTTGAATTGTTTGTGATCCAGATTGGGAGTTTAGAATTATGAAGTCGTTTTTCTGCCTGGGAATCCTGGCCTTAAGCAGCTTAACCTTTGCTGCGAAAATTTGGTCCGGCGCTTTTACTGGCGTGGTATTGGACAATGATGGCGAGGTAGTCAAAGACGCCCGCGTTTTGGTAGTTGAGCTAAAAAAACAGACGAGAGTTGATGAAAATGGGCGTTTCTCCTTTGGGGACATCCCCGCAGGAACCTACACCCTGGAAATTGAAAGTGATTTTTTCGGCAGCATTCTCAGAACGGTGGAAGTGGCCGAAGGCCAGGACAACCACGCAACACTGACGTTCGATGTAGCGGTGCATGAAGACTATACAGTGACCGCAGCGGCAGAGCGCAAGAGCATATCCGATGTCGCCCTGGCAGTAGGCGTTTTGGGCGACCAGGACCTGCAAAAGAAGATGGCGCCCACCTTGGGAGAGACCCTGGCCCGTGAGCCCGGCGTGTCTTCATCTTATTTCGGACCCGGCTCCAGCAGACCCATTATTCGTGGTATGGGCGGCGACAGAATCCGCATTCTGGAAGGCGGCTTGGGCACGGGCGACGCCTCATCCGTAAGCGCCGACCACGCCATCTCCGCCGACACCCTGACCACCGAACGCATTGAAATCGTACGCGGTCCCGCATCCCTGCGCTATGGCAGCAGCGCCGTGGGCGGCGTTGTGAACATCATCGACAACCGCATTCCCGAATTCCTCACCAGCACGCCCATTGCAGGCAGCGTGGACCTTCGGGCAGACACCGCCTCAGACGAACGGTCCGGCGCCGTGGCGTTAAACGGCTCCGTTCAACGCATGGCCTGGCATGTAGATTTCTCCTCGAAGGAAACCGACGACGTGGAAATTCCCGGAGAGCCAACGGTCCACCTGGACGAGGATGAAGATCACCATGACGAAGAAGGCCACGAAGAAGAGTTTACCGGTGTTTTGGAAAACAGCGCCCTAACCAATCGCAAGGGCGCCGTGGGCCTTTCCTACATTGGGAAAAGGGGTTACCTCGGTTTCTCCTATACCGACTTTGACAACGAATACGGCATCCCCGGCGAACATGCCCATGAACACGCCCACGAAGGCGAGGACGAAGGCGAGGAAGAAGAAGCGCCTGTAACCATTGACATGAAACAGCGACGCACCGAAATGCGAGGCGGCTACAATTTTGAACAATCCTTCTTACGCTCCCTCGATGTAAGAGCGGCCCTCGCCGATTATGAGCACACCGAGCTGGAAGGCGCGGAAGTGGGAACCCGCTTCTTCAACGATTACCAGGAATTTAGAGTAGAACTGCTCCACGGTCCGCTAGGCGCCCTGACCTCCGGCTCCTTCGGCGTTCAATACACGGAGCGAGACTTCGAAGCCATTGGAGCCGAAGCCTTTGTGCCACCCAACGTCACCGAGAAGCTGGGCCTTTACGCCTTTGAAGAATGGGATCGGGGACAATGGTCCCTTTCCGCTGGGGCCAGGTACGAGTCCCAGAAAAACAAAGGCAGCATCCTTGAACACGAACACGAAGACGAGGACCATGAAGGCGAAGACCATGAAGAAGATGGGCACGAAGAGCCAGAGCCTGTAAACCTCTCCTTCGATGGGTTTTCTGGATCATTGGGCTACACATACGGCAAAGAATCCCCCTATGGATTCTACGCCAACATCACCTACACGCAAAGAGCGCCCAACGCCGAAGAGCTGTTTTCCAATGGACCTCATCTCGCCACAGCCGCCTTTGAGGTGGGCAACCCCAATTTGAAAAAAGAGACCAGCACCGGCTTTGAAGTGCAGGTTCGCAAAAAGGAAGGTCGGGTGACTGGCGAGTTAAACCTCTTCCGAAACAACTTCGACGATTATATTTATGAAGCGTTCACCGGAGACGAACAAGACGGATTGTCCGAGTTCATCTTCCTTCAGGAAGATGCAGCCTTCACCGGCGGCGAGATCCACATCGACACCAACCTCATCCACGAAGACCCGCATCACCTGCACCTTGAGCTGAGCTATGACCTGGTCCGCGCTGAATTGGATAGTGGCGCGAACCTACCCAGAATTCCACCGCAACGCCTCACCGTAGGCCTGGAATACCGTCAGCCCGCCTTCTGGGCATCGACGGAAGTTCAATACAATGACCAGCAAAACCGAATCGCGCCCTTTGAAACCGCCACCGACGATTACACCTTTCTCAACGCATCCATGGGGTATCGTTTCTTTTGGGGGGCCGCCATTCACCAGATCCTATTAAAGGGAACCAACCTCACCGACGAGGAAGGCCGAGTTCACACCTCCTTCCTCAAAAACCAGGTCCTTTTGCCAGGACGCAATATCTCCGTTTCCTATAAACTCACCTTTTAATTTAACCAGAACCCGTTTATTTACAGAGTCTGGGCGGGGTCAGCTCCGCCCAGACATAGCACAGTCCAGCTCATGGCGATTTTGCTTTTTCTGGCTATGCAAGCCGTGAGACTCATCCTTCTTCATTGTAATCGCTCAATCTGCCAGGGGACCCTAACCTTATAAATACCTGGCTATTCCAACCTGTCT
>JBNKOV010000137.1:0-10133 GCA_050294955.1 Holophagae bacterium | reverse complement strand
AACGAACCCTGACCCGGCTTTAAACGAAAATCAGGCCTGTCCTTTGCCCTGTATAAACCCTCGAATGACGCCATCGAAGTCGCCGACCTTGAGACTGGCGCCGCCGACAAGAAAACCGTCCACGCCATCGATTGAGGCCAGGTCCTCTGCATTCCCGGCCTTAACGCTGCCGCCGTAGAGCACAGGCGCATCGGGAAAACCCAGGCCCGCAAGAAGACCCTTAATGCAACGATGGGCGCCTTCAACATCCTGAGGCGTAGCAGCAACGCCCGTGCCGATTGCCCACACCGGTTCGTAGGCGACAACCAAATTCACACCATCTTGGAGATTGCGAAGGGGTTCCAGTTGCGTCTTCAGCACGTCTTCCAGATGGCCGGCCTGCCGCTGTTTCAGGGTTTCCCCAATACATAAAACCGGCAGAACGTCTCCAGCGAGAAGATGCTCCAATTTCAAGGCGGTCAGGGTTTCGTCTTCGCTAAAAAACTGACGTCGTTCGGAATGGCCCACCAGGCAAAAAGATGTCCGGGTTTCCTTCAACATGGAGACCGTCATCTCGCCCGTGTAGGCGCCGCCGGTGTAGTGAGACACGTTTTCCGCGCCCGTGAGAGCAGGCCCCAGGTCTGTATCCAATAAGTGATGGGGCAAGGCCAGGCCCGTTTGGAAACCGGCCAGGGCTGGAACATCCAAATTCTTGAAAAACGAGGCGAACTCAGCGGCTAAAGCCTTTGTGCCGTTCGCCTTCCAATTACCCAATACATAATAACTCATAAACTCTCCAATGCCTCCACGCCAGGAAGCACGTTGCCGCCCAACAACTCCAACGACGCGCCGCCGCCCGTGGAAATGTGGGTCATTTGATCTTGAACCCCGGCCTGATGGGCTGCCGCCACAGAGTCGCCGCCGCCGATAACCGTCAGTCCAGTTGATTCAGCCATGGCCTCAGCCACTGAAATGGTTCCGGTTGAAAAGGGCTCCCACTCGAACACGCCCATGGGACCATTCCAAACAATGGTCCGTGCGGCCTTTACGGCGCTGGTGTAGAGATTGATGGTTTCAGGACCAATATCCAGGCCCATATTCCCTTCGGGAATTTCCTGATCCAGGGTAATGATAGCCCGGGCGTCTTCGGCGAACTTTTCGGCCGCCACATGATCCAGGGGAAGCAAGAGTTCCACGCCCTTCTCTTCACAGGTTTGCATTAATTGACGGGCCTGATCAAGGAAATCCTCTTCTACCAGAGAGTTGCCCACTTGAAGACCACGCGCCTTTAGAAAGGTATAGCTCATGCCGCCGCCAATCATAAGCTGGTTCACTTTGCCTAGCAGATTGCCGATCAGCTTCAGTTTGTCGGAAATCTTGCTGCCGCCCAAAATGGCGAGGAAAGGACGTTCTGGTGATTTCAGGGCGTCCTTCAGATAGTGCAACTCCTTCATCATCAGAAGGCCAGCGCCTTTCTCTTGGAAATGAGAGGCCACGGCGTGAATGGAAGCGTGAGCCCGATGGGCCGCGCCAAAGGCGTCGTTTATGTAGACGTCGCCATACCTGGCCAGTTCCGCTGCAAACTGCGGATCGTTGCTGGTTTCACCCGGTGAAAATCGAAGATTTTCAAGTATTTGAATCTCGCCATGATTGCCGCCGTCGCTGAAATCTTCAACCAGAGCAACCTCTTTGCCCAAAAGCTTGCCGAGATGGGCCGCAACCGGTTTCATGGAAAACTGGGGATCTACCTTGCCTTTGGGCCTGCCCAAATGAGACATCAACGTGATGCGACAACCCGCTGCGGTCAGTTTTTCCAGAGTTGGCAGAGACGCCTTGATTCTCGCGTCGTTGGTAATAGCGCCAGCGTCGTCTAAAGGCACGTTGTAATCCACGCGAACAAGGACGCGTTTATTGTTTAAACTCAGTTGATCCAAAGATTTTACCGTCATGTTTCCTCTCCATTCCAGGATTGCCCGTCCCATGAATTCAACGTTTCAACGGGAAGCCTGAGGGCGCGAAAGACGCTGCTATTACACCACGGGATGAAGGCGGGGGCAAGCCGATTCTGCCTTTTACGCCGATCAAAATAGAAAACCCCGAGCCTACCTTACAACAGACAGACCCGGGGATGATTGTTTGGAAGATAAAAGGGGTCTAGAGATCGACCTTGACCACCTTCTGGGAAATCGTCCCAAAAATGTTCTCTCCCTTGTCGTTCTTCATTTCAATCTCGATCGTGTCGCCGGGTTTCATGAAGGGCGTGACAAACTCGCCGGTTTCAATCTTTTCCAACATGCGCTTCTCAGCCAGACAACTGCTGCCCCGGCTGGTGTCCTCGTTGGAAACCGTGCCGCTGCCAATAATGGTGCCAGCGCTCAGGCGGCGAGTTTGAGCGAGATGAGCCATCAGTTGGGGGAAGGAAAACTGCATATGAGACGCGTCGGCGTTGCCGTAGAATTCCCCGTTGTAACGAACATCCAGATTGTGATGAACCTTGCCGTCCCGCCATGCGTCGCCCAACTCATCCGGGGTAACCGCAAAAGGAGAAAACGCGGAAGAGGGTTTCGAGATCACAAAACCAAATCCCTTCTTCAATTCAGCCGGAATCAAGCCACGCAGGGACACATCGTTCACAAGCATAACTAAAGCAACATGATCCGCCGCCTTCTCAGGAGTTGCGCCCATGGGCACATCGGTGGTGATAACCGCCACTTCTCCCTCAAAATCCGTGCCGTGGCTCTCGTGAATAAAGGGAATGTCCTCCCGAGGCGCAAGGAAGGTGTCGCTGCCGCCCTGGTACATGAGAGGATCGGTCATCAGGCCTTCCGGCAAGGGCGCGTTGCGCGCCTTGCGAACCAGCTTCACATGCTGCACATAGGCGGAGCCGTCCACCCAGGCGAAGGAACGGGGCATGGGGGAGTGAAAGTCTGCTTCGTTCACCGGGAAACTGCCAGCGGCGTCCCCCGCATTCAGCGCATTGGAAAGCGCTTTAAGTTTGGGCTCGGTCTCGGACCAGTTTTCAACCGCTTCTCTAAGACTGGGCGCAATATGGGTTGCTTTTACCGCCAGCTTGTTGTCGCTGCTCACAACAACCAGATCGCCGTCCGGTTTACTGGGATTCTTCAAGGTGCCTAGCTTCATCTTATCGTGCCTCTCAGTAATGGTCTCGAATGAAGGGAGACCCCTCCGTTCGGTTGAAGGCGCAAACGCCCTCGGCAAAAGGAACTATCATAGACTGTTTCCTCGGGGGGCGCTAGTATTTTAACAAAATGGAGATCAAAATAGTCAAAAGATGAGAATGGGGAATTGAGTAGGCCTTCATCAAAGAGAGTAGTTTACAAACGAGGCCTGGATCAATTCATAACTATATTTTACTCCAACGAGGCTCAACGGGCCTAAAATACCGAAAAGCAGACAATTAGGGTGAGCCAAACACCAGAGTTACCCGAGCGGATTTTATCCGGATTAGATTGACCTGCTAGGGTGTTGGTGGTATATTTAAGGGGATAATTTGGACGGCAGGAGTATGTTCATGCCCACTAAAATCTGGATTCCATTAACGCTCATGATCGGCGGTATTTCCTGGTTGGCCTTTACAAACTTGGGTAAAGCCAACTATTTCTTCCCTGTAGACGAACTCCCCCCTGCGGGCGACTCCGTTTACAACCACAGCTTGAAGGTGAAAGGCCGCATTGTTGTGGGTAGCATCATCGATGATAAAAAACCGGTCATTTTCACCATTCACGAAAAAGACAAAGAAATGGTTGTTCACTACGTTGGCGAGGAGCCGCTGCCTGATATGTTCAAAGACAGGGCAGAGACCGTAGTGGAAGGCATGCTCCGTGCGGATGGCGTATTTGAGGCTGTAAACGTACAGGCGAAATGCGCTTCCAAGTACGAAGCAGAAGCCCCCGATGTCAATGCCAACGCCTACGATCAGCCCGCAAGCCCCGACACGATTTAAATAATGTGTCGAACACGATAACAGCGCGGGGTTATCGTCGTATCGGTTTGATTCAAGCTTCCGTATAAAGGACACTATCACATGGAACATCTCGGCAGTTTTGCGCTTATTCTGGCGCTGGCGCTTTCCATTTTTGGAACCATCGCTGCCTTCCTGGCGGCAGTCAATGCACGAGAGAGATTCAGAAAGGTCGCCGTTCGAGCCTATATCGGCGTTTCAGCCCTGGTGGTTTTGGCGGTTTTTTGCCTCGGCTACCTCATCATGAACGACCACTTCTCTCTGGTCTATGTCTACAATCACTCCAACGAAACCCTTCCCTGGTATTTCAAGCTGACCGCCATTTGGGGCGGCTCTCAGGGCTCTCTGCTCTGGTGGACAATGATCACCGTTGTCTACACCTGTCTTTTCCTTTTCTTCACCAGGAAGGCGCCCAAGCTCATGATGTCATGGGCGCTGGTATTCGTAGGCATGTCGCTCATTTTCTTCCTGCTTATCAACAATCTGGTCGCCCCTCCGTTTAACTTCTGGGGCCAGACCCTTGGCGGCTCAGACCCCACGCCCTTCATCCCCAACGACGGTCGCGGACTGAACCCCCAGCTACAACACTGGGGCATGATCATTCACCCGCCTATGCTCTATACCGGATACATTGGCTTCCTCTACCCTTTCGCTATGGCCATGGGCGCGCTTATCACCCGAATGGAAGGCCGCGAGTGGATTCGACTCATCAGAAACTGGGCGCTCACCGCCTGGATGATTCTGGGAGCCGGCATTGTTCTGGGCGGCGCCTGGGCCTATATGGAACTGGGCTGGGGCGGCTATTGGGCCTGGGACCCTGTTGAAAACGCGTCCTTTATGCCATGGCTGCTTGCCACCGCGTTTGTTCACTCCGTTATGGCTCAAGAGAAGCGGGGCATGTTCAAGATGTGGAACGTGCTGCTGATTACCGGCACCTTTTTAATGTGCCTTATTGGAACCGGCATTACCCGTTCGGGCATGATCTCATCCGTACACGCCTTTGCCGAAAGCGATATCGGCTGGTACTTCCTCGGCTACATTATTGCCAATGGGCTCCTGGCGGGGTGGATCATCTTCGTTCGTAGAGACCAATTGCGAGATGACAACCGTTATCAGTCCGAAACGTCCCGTGAAGTAGGTCTGTTGTTCAACAACGTGTTGTTTGTCGTCATCTGCATCACCATGTTCCTGGCCACCATCTACCCCATGCTGACCGAAGCCATGGGCGATAAACGAGAGCTGAGACACGGGTTCTACAACACGGTGGAAATCCCCATCTTCCTGGTGCTCATGGCTCTGATGGCCGTAGGCCCCATCCTGACGTGGAAACGCACTAGCAGCAAACTGCTTCGCGAGCGCTTTCTCTGGCCAGGCATTGTGGGCCTGATAACCATCATCGGCGCCATGTTCCTCTTTGGCGTCATTCAGACCAGCCCCTTCGATTTTGTCACCGAGAAACTGTATCCCGCCATCTCCGTTGGCGTCTTGACCTTCCTCGGCATCACCATTTTCCAGGAATTCTGGGTTGTGGTCAGCCGAAGAGCGAAACGCGCTGGAGAGAACCTGTTCGTAGCCTTCTCCTCTGTGGTTCGCATGAACAAGAGGCGCTATGGCGGACTCATGGCTCATTTCGGCATCCTTTTGGTAGGCATCGGACTTACCGGGGCCGCCTTCAACCAGCAGGACAAGAAAGAGCTGGGCGTTGGCGAGGTCATGGAAGTGGGCGGTTACTCGTTCATGATTCAGGATTTGGGCTTTAAAAGAGACCCCAATTTTGAAGCCATGCACGCCGAGGTGGTGCTTCTCAAGAATGGCAAGAAACTGAAGACCTTCCATCCAGAGCAGCGCTTCTACCTGGCTTCTGAAATGCAGGCCTCTGAAGTGGCCATTTCCGAAACCATTCTGGAAGATTTCTACGTCGTTCTGGCCGGGCCGGGAAGCGGCAGCACCAATGAACATTTGATCGGCGTTTTCCATATCTATGTAAACCCGCTGGTTGTCTGGGTTTGGATTGGATCTTTCATCACCACCTTCGCCATTTGCCTCTGCATGCTTCCAGACAAGGTTCCGGTTAGGGCCAAATCCGCCGTAACTTTGAATAATGAGGAGCCTGCATGATTGTATACATCATTGTCCTTGCGTCATTAAGCCTGGTTTTCTGGATAGGCTTCCCCCTCCTTAAAGCCGAGGGGAACACAGCCAACCTGGATGAACTCACTCAGGAGCGCACCCGTTCCCTTCTCGACTCTCTTGGCGCCTTATACGCCACCAAAGAGGCAGGCAAGGTGGAAGAAGACGATTTCGTGAACATTGAATCGCGCCTCATGTTGGAACTCGCAAAAATCTACCGAGACCAGGGCGTGGACCCCAACGCATCCATTGCCAAAGGCGTTTGCCCGTCCTGTCATGCTCGCATAAAGAACGAGTTCCGCTTTTGTCCCGGTTGTGGAGCCCAAGCCGCTTGATGAATAAATCCATGCTTTAAGGACGCCCTGTGGCCTTTCGTATCCAGCTAACCAACATCACCAAACAATTCGGCGAATTTACCGCATTGAAAAACGTATCCGGCGCCATTGGCATTGGCGACCGGATATCCGTTTTGGGACATAATGGCGCTGGCAAGTCCACACTCCTGAACATCGCAGCAACGCTTTCAAAACCAACATCCGGGGAAGTTCAATTCTTCGACGGAGAAACCGAGCTGAAGAGCCAGATTGACATAAGGCGCAGACTCACCTATCTGTCTCATGAGCCCATGCTCTATCCCGACCTGACCTCCATCGAGAATTTGAAGTTCACGGCTCGCATATACGGCATGGAGCTGAGCGAGGATGATTTCACCAGACTGTTGGAATCCGTAGGCATGGGTCGGGCCAGAAATCGGGTATTTCGCACCTGCTCAAGAGGCATGCAACAACGACTCAGCATGGCGAGAGCGCTCATTCCCAACCCCAAAATGCTGCTCTTGGACGAACCCTTTTCAGGGCTGGACAACGACGGCGTGGCCCGAATGATCAAACTTCTGGACTCCTATTCGTGGGTCATGGTCACCCACGACTTGCGCATGGCCTATGAAATGGCCAACCGTTTTTGGATTTTCAGAAGGGGGAAGCTGGCCCACAATATCTCCAAGGACGGCCTCAGTTTCGACGACTTCATGAAGCTTGGCAGCGTCCCCGCCATGGAGGCGTTGTCCACATGAGCAGGGTTTTCAGGGCCATGCTGGCCAAAGATATCAAGCGAGAGTTGCGGTCCAAGGAAATCTTCATTTCCGGGTTCCTTCTTTCCATCGTACTCCTATGCGTCATTTATTTCGCCGCCTCTGCGGGAGAAATAAAATACGAGAAAATGGGCGCTGGCGCCCTGTGGCTCTGCATCGTATTTTCCGGAACCATTGGCCTGAACCGCATCCACCAATCCGAAATGGCCAACGGCTGTTATAGGGCGCTGATACTAGCTCCCGTGGACGGCGGATGGTTGTATCTCGCCAAGGTATGCGCCAACCTTCTGCTTTTAGGTTTGATGGTAGTCCTGTTGCTGCCTTTGATCGCCCTGTTCTTTCACGTCTCGGTCCTAACCAGTCCGTGGTGGCTTGCCGGCAGTCTCGTTCTTGGAATGGCGGCGTTTGTGACCATTGGCACTCTGGTTGTGGTTATTACAGCCAATACCCGTATGAAAGACGTGCTTTTTCCAATAATCCAACTGCCTCTGGTTGTGCCGGCGCTCATCGCCGGTGTAAACTCAACAGCAGAGGCTTTGGCGGGTGGAACCCCATCATCTTGGATCCAATTTCTGGCCGCGCTGAACGTGGTGTTCCTTTCCGCCGGTTTTATGTTGTATGAATTTTTGCTAGAGGAATAAATTATGAAGATTTCCAGCAAGCATTACATCCCCTTCGCATTGCTCTTCGTGGTCATGGAAATGGCTCTTATCTGGGCTCTTGGCGTTGCGCCTCCGGACAGCGAGCAGGGTGATGTTCAACGCATCTTCTATTTCCATCTAGGCTGCATCTGGCCAGGCTTTCTGGCTTTCTTCTATGTGGCCTACGCATCGATCCGATACCTGGTGTCCCGAGATCCCGAATGGGACAGACGGGCTCTTGCCTCGGGAGAGGTGGGACTCACGTTTTGCACCCTCGTCTTGATTACCGGCCCCATCTGGGCAAAGCCGGTGTGGGGCGACTGGTGGAATTGGGACGCCCGTCTCACGTCAACCCTTGTGTTGTGGATGGTTTTTGCAGGGTTTGTCAATCTGCGATCCTACATCGACGATGAATCGAAAAGACCTCGCATTAGCGCCGTATTGGGCATCATCGGCGCGTGTCTTGTTCCCTTTGTTTACATGTCCACCCGAATATTTGAAACCATGCACCCAAAACCCGTCATCGCGGGTGACGAGGGCAGCGGCATTAAACATCCCGATATGCAAATGGCGCTTTACCTGGCCCTGGCCGCCTTCACCCTCATGTACATTGTGCTCTGGCAGCAGGGTCGAGCAATCTTTGAAGGGGAAGCCCGGTTGAAAAATGTAAAAGCCGGTATCAATCTGTTGGAGGATGAAGCATGAACAACTCGGACCATTTAAACTTTTTGATTGCGGCCTATTCGGCCATTTGGGTCATCATCTCGTTTTTCGTCTTTATCTTGATAAAGCGAAACCGTAAGCTGTTGAATCAGGTCAAGGAATTGGAAGATCGCCTGAATGATATTGAACAGGGCGGATCGAGCAAGCGCCATTAGACAGGACAGTTCGGTCTAAAACGTTGCAACAAGTGATTCAGGACCTAGAGGTACAACCATGACCACGCCCATCCATTATGAGATCCATGGAAAAGGCACGCGTGATATTGTTATCTGCAATGGATTGAGCCAATCCACAGCCAACTGGCGCGGCATAGCCAGACAGAACCCCCAGTTTCGCTGGATCTTGTTTGACGCTCGCGGCCACGGAAAATCGCTGGTTCGCAAGCGACCCTATTGCCTGGACGATCATGTAGAAGACCTCCATTTCGTCCTGAACCACGTGGATCTGCAGGGCAAACCGCTGGTTATGGGATTTTCCCACGGCGCGCGGGTTGCACTGAGGGCGGCAGCGCTTCACCCCGAATGGTTTTCCGGTTTGGCTCTGGTCAGTTGTGGT
Source organism: Holophagae bacterium (assembly GCA_050294955.1). Lineage (GTDB taxonomy): Bacteria > Acidobacteriota > Holophagae > Acanthopleuribacterales > Acanthopleuribacteraceae > JBNKOV01. The sequence continues at coordinate 1,033 of JBNKOV010000137.1, read as the reverse complement.
TCAGAATTGAACGCACGACGCAGAGCCTATGTCACTTCCTGGGAGCAATGCCTCAAGATTGGCGGGGTTCGCGGCATGGCGTGGGCCTCTCTGCCGAGCATTGTAGGCAACAAAATCCTGGAAAAATTTCCCGACATCGAATTCCTCATTCGAGGCTCCATCTCCAGAAATAACGAAGAAGGCCTGCTCGCCATGTTTGAAGGCATGGCCACCTACCCGCCGCCAAAGGACGACGCGCTTCAGGTAACCTTGCCTACTTTTGTTCTACACGGCGGTGAAGACCCATTGGTGGTGGAAAGCGATGTGGTGAATTTCAACAACTGGATTGAGAACTGTGTTTCACAAACGTTTTCCGATTGTGGGCACACCTTGCCCCTTGAAGAACCCGCTCGTTTCATTAAGGCAATCACTGTTTTCATGGACGACTACCTCAATTAACCCCTGCTTTTGCCTGGGCGTGGGTGGAAATGGCGGCATCAGACGATCAAACCTGGGTCGTTGATAAGATTTTTACCAAAAAATGGATATTTGGGTTTGTAACTTGAGAAAAAAACCGATAGAACTATAGGGATGCGCATTGGCGCCTGTTTTGGTTTGTCAGACCTCAGTTTATGGTCTGGTTTTGGGGCGAGGAGAATTGGCACGTGGCTTTTTGGAATTTCGGAAAAAAGAAGACCCCTCAGGAGTTGATGGCGGCAGGCAATTACAAGGCCGCCCTCAAGGGTTTTCAGGAATTATTGAAGACCAGAAAATCCGATCCCGTGCTGTTCATGAATGTGGCGGATCTTTACATGAAAATGGGCCACAAAGACAAGGCCCGGACCTACTACATCAAGGTTGGCGAGTTTTACGGCGAACAGGGATTCTTCAACAAAGCCGTAGCCGTATTCAAAAAAGCCCTCAATATTACGCCCGGCGACAAGGAAATCCTCACCAAGCTGGCGGGATATAATAACAAGGTTCCCAAATACATCCTGGATTCCAGCTTTCTGGAACGGGCTGGAGACGGGAACAGGGAAAAGAAAAAGGCCGA
>JBNKOV010000136.1:0-10252 GCA_050294955.1 Holophagae bacterium | reverse complement strand
AAACGGTTTTATAACCCTTGTCCAAAGTAAAAGCTGGAATTTTATTGACGCCGCGCTTCACCTGCAACATGTCGGGAATGCCGTCGCTATTGGCGTTGCCATTGCCGTCTCTCTGGTCAATAAAGAGATAGGCGCCGGGATGAACAAAAACCTTGGAAAAGCTGTTTCCCTTGGCATCGGTGTAATTGGCCGTGCCATTGGGCACAAATTGCCAGTAATCATTGGCGTGATTGCCAGCCGCGGCGGCTGCAACGCCATTTCTGAAGAAAGAGGCGGGCATGGAACCACTTGCAGGAGGCGCATAACCATCGGATCCGGAGTAACCCGCACGGTCCAGCGAATCGGGAATGCCATCGCCGTCATCGTCGTTATCCGTAATGTTGGGAATGCCGTCGCCGTCCACATCGTCATTGTTTCCAACTAAAAAGAAGTTGGGTATGCCGTTGCCGCTACTGTCCACATCCAAAAACATAAAACCGAAAAGATGGGACGCGCCCGCGCCCTCGCCAATGTAATCGGCAACAAAGGGCTGTGTTTTTGGGAAAACAATGTTTTCGGTGTCAATGGAGCCGCCGGGATCGGCGAAAATAGAGGTGCCTATTTCCAGGCCGCCAGTAGCGCCATTCGCTGCAAAATCAGAGGGCTGAAAACCACTCCCCGCAGTGAACCTCTTTGTGGAGTCGGTACAGGAATCCTGAGAAAATCCAGGAATGGAAAAGATCAGGCTGGCCAAAACTAATAGGCGCTTCATATTCATAAAAGTTCCCTTGGATAGGATCTGCAGGCTATTAGGTGCTTGCGAATTGGTCCGTTTCATAACCGCTCTCCTCAATAATTGTAATTCTTAATGCCCTTCGAGGTCGCGCCTCCAGGGTTGGTGCCTGCATCTGCAGATCCACTGCCTGCATTCAAACTGGTGGTTAAATCATCGCCCTCCGAGCCCGGCTCCAGAGGCAATTCCACATACCGCACGCCCGTAGGTTGAACCAAAGCGCTCAGGGTTACAATGGGATAGTGTTCCTGAGGGTTGAAACTGGTGGCGCCAGTCGCCTCAAATACCTGGATCGTCATAACGATCTTTCCATCGGTGTCCCAGGTGCTGTCCATGGTTTTGCCCGACACATCCGCCCCGGTAAGCATGAAAGCAGGATCGTCTCTGTTATTGTTGACGTATACACGAAAATCTCGCTCCAACAGACCGGCGTTCATAGATATTCTGGCTTCAGTATCGGCCGTAACGTCTCCAGCATATGAGGAAAGGTACAAGCTTCCGTATTCTGGATAGGTAGGATCGGCGGGGTCCTTCAAGAGCGACCCAAAGCGCCAAATATCCACAGAACCCTGATTATCGGCAGAGGGCGTTACCCATGCGTCGAGCAAGGCAATCTCCTCATTGAGCTTGCTGAAAGCGGCGCTTCGATCAAAACTGATCAGCTTGATGGCCGCATTATGGCTGGCCTGAGTCCGAGTCTCAAAGGTAAATCCAACGGTCATCACCAGCAATATGAGTAATATGAGCAGTGCGATCACAAGGGTCACGCCTCTTTCCCGTTTCATGGTCATGTTTCGCTCCTTTTGACACCCGAACCTTAATAACTGACGAGAGGGCTATGCATATTGGGAAGAAAGAAGTGCCTCTCGAAAACGCGCTCTTTGTAAGCTTCTCCAGAACCAGAGGCATTGGCATCCTGAGTGTCCTGAATCAAACTTTGAATTCTTATGACAACGTGAGCTGCAACGCCGTGCCGCCCAATCGTGTTTAAATCTGCTTCATTGCCGGCCGCGTCCCACCAGAAAGAAGGGTCGCTGTCGATCGAGACCGAATTATCCCAAGCATTGTCGTCCTGTTGCGCCGGATCTCCGGGGTCGGAAATATCGGTGCCAATGCTGAAATTGAATTCAGTAACATTGGTGGCCAGGACCATGGTGTTATTGGGAGCCGCACTCTCCTCCCGCCGGATCAGGGAGCCTTCGGGGTTCACAAAATACCGAACTCTATGATAGCCGTCGGCAGAGGATAACTTCCGAGCAACCCAGGCATTGGGAGGAGGACGAAACTGATACTGGCTTAAACCGGTTGTAATGGCGTCCGTGGCCGCTGTGGGAAAAACCCCGCCGGTGGTCCAAGGGTTGGCAGGCAGGGTCATGGCGTTGCTGAAGGAGGTTCCCTCGCCAAACCCCACACTGACACGACCGTTCGCCAGGTCTGGCGTAACAGCAATGGCCTGAAGCAACATGGCGCCATTGCCAAGATTCTGTTCGTCCCAGGCGTTGTTGCCGTCTACCAGAGTGTGCAGACTTCGATGACTGGCAATGTTGTAGTTAATCAAGGGATTGTACACCAGAAAAATATCCCCTACCTCGATTTGAGCAAGGCCCGGATCTGCAGCATCATTCGAGGATATATCTAGACTCCCCAGGCTGCTAATCCACACGCCGTTGCTGTCTATAGCCCCTGCGTCAGGGTTGGTGCATAGAAAGGTGGGATCCTCCAACAGGTCGTAGTCAAACCATTGAAGGATAATCTGAGAGTGGCCGTTTAATTCTGGCTGAGCTACAACGCCGTAGAAGTATTTTTCATTCACATCTTGTGTATCGTGAGAAAAATGCACCTGAAGGGTTTTGAGATCACCCAAACCCTTGCCCGCCATGGAAATGTCGTTTTGCAAAACCTGAAAGACATTTCGGGTGGCCTGCGTGAGGTCATTGGTGCGATTGGCGTTGCGGACGCCGGACGTAACCGCGTTAAATGTGAAGATCAATCCGCCAATGATCATAAATGAAAGGGTGATGCCTACCAGCAACTCTACGAGCGTAAACGCCCGACGATCTCTTGCGCCTACCATCAGGAACCTCCCCAAAGCTTTTCATCGCCATAAATATCGTCGGAGATCGTGTCAGCAATTCTCACTTCAAAAACAAAAGCGTCTTTAGCGCCGCCGTCTCCAAATCCCTTACTGTCCTGCTCATTCTCCGCGTCAAGCCAGGTCACCGTAATCCTGACATCTTGATAACTGTAAATGTCGGACCCAACTTTCACCGTGTCCGCTGAGAGCGTGTAATAGCCGTCCAGGTTTGAAACCGCGCCGTTGAAATTGGAGGTAAACTGTAAAGCAATATTGCTCAGGTCTTTACCGGCCCAATCTTCATAAGGCCGTGCGCGAAGCTCATCTACAAAAGAGGTGGCCATGTACAGCGCTTGTGAATCGTTTCTGGAAGCTGCCGATTGCTGAAGCGAATGGGTGAAGGCTGCGGTAAAACCCATAATTCCAATTAGTAATATGACCATGGTCATCATGGCTTCAATAATGGTTACGCCCCTTTGTTTCGTCATTGCCACACCCACTCCGTCTCAAATTTTTGTTTTAATGCAATTTTGACTTCACCCAGCGCCGAAACATGGATTAATGCAAGCATCTCTCCATCAGATGTTTTCATGAAAATAGAGCCAGAAATGGGCGTCGAAGTATTTGCCGGAGACACGATGATGCCAGAAGGCAACACCAGAAATTCATCATTGGGAAATGTGGAGTATCCGCTTGCCATGGCGGGGTCGATAGAATAGGCTCCGCTGGGATGGGGAATGGATCCCGAGCCCAAGTCGCTGTCATTAACAGGGATGACATCCACTTTCTTAGCTTCAAAGTCGAACCCTTCTGTAACAGAATTCCCAATAACCAGCTCATTTATATCATCCAGACCCATGCCGTTTTGGCCAAAAAAGCCGCCTCGATCCAGGTCGGCAAGGGCCAAAAAGTTGCCGTCGGTAAGATCGACTTTCACCTGAACCGTCTTTTCAATGGCCCTGGCTCTCGCCTTCAGGATAGAACCCTTCATGCCAACAGCCTGACCAACAAGGGTGGATTTCCTCATTACTCCGGTGCTTGATCGATAGCTGATCACAGCTAGAACGGAAATGATTGTCACCACAATCATGACCTCAACCAAGGTGTATGCTTTTCTATTGTGCCTAGACGTCATTAATACACGCTCCTCTTCATCACAGTGACAAAGGTAGCAATAAACAGGCCACCTTCCTAAAAACTGATTTTGTTACACTTAAACGTCCAACAAATCCCCAAGCGGTATTTTGAACGGTAAATAGAGAGGCCAAGATGCAACAAAATGCACCAACTTCTATTTTACATCCGCGATGCACAAACCCAAACAACAACAAAATCATTCCCAGTCATAAATAAAAAACATCATGAAAAATATAGCTAACCCGTACACAATACGGTATAATGCAATTGTTGGTTTTAACATACAATACCAACTAATAGGGGTTTCAAAAATATCCTCTCTTAAGCATATTATCACCTGTACATCTCTCACTTCATGGGCTAACCTTGTAAATGCAAAGTAAAATGCCAAGAACAGCGCTAGGACGGGAAAACATATAATGCCTGAGAGATACAAGAAGAAACAACTTCCTTCAAAAAATCATTCCGATAAAAAACGACCCAGTAGAGATATGGACAACGCTTCCCTCTCCTCCATTCTCTCTTTGCCCGGATCAGAGATGAAGTTCACAACCGGAATGCTGATATTCTCTCTTGAAAATGAAGCCCTATACACAGTATCACAAGCTGTATTAAGCAGATACAACGATAGCCATCCAAGATATGAACAGATGTGCTCTCGTATCAGCTCCTTTGTTCATAACCAGGGCATGAACCGACGAAGGGATGCAAAGGTTGGCAATGCAAGCGCCTGGTATGGAAAAACCTTTAAGAATGCTCTCAATGACAAAACCTACTACAGAGCCCTGCTTCATTTAGACCTGTTAAAAGACCTGAACAAAATTGCTGAACAAAAGGAAGAACAAGAAATCAGGGTCCTTATCCTCCAAGAAGACCTGATAGAGGCGAGACGCCTGGCTGAAATAGCGCGTAAAAAAGCAAAATCAGCGCCGGCTCCAGAGAAACAACGATTGGAAGAGGAATACCAGAGCTTGAGCCGCCTGGTTACTGAAATAGATGAAGACCTGGACAGGAACAGCAGCCGAATCAGTCCGTTTGCTCTAATTAGCGACTCAAAAACACCGACATCACGCCCTATTCCGACGGGTAATGAACCCCAAAAGAAGATCACATTACAACAAGGGAATCGCCGCCAGGAGATCGATAAACCAAAGATTAATGGAAAGCTGATCCTAAGAATCAGTTGGATAACCGCCCTACTCAGTCTGGCTATCGTTGGCGCTTTTGGGCTGCTGTCTCTCTTGCCCCTGGAAGATAAGGGTCGCCCGCCGATTGCTGTTTTAAATTGTTACAATAACAATTATGCAGGCGCCGTTATTCGTGATATGGTGGTCCATGCCCTGGAGAAAACCGATACGTTCACACCACTCCCCATACACCGTATTGAAAACCAAATTGGGCCTATCAGTATTTGCGAACCCCTGAGCGACACAACCGCTCTCAAGTTCTTTGAGGATCTGAATGTTCGATACCTTTTGTGGGGCGTAGTCGAAGCAGAAGGAAGGGGTTATCGGTGGTCGGGCACCTTGCGTAGAGAAGATGGAGAGAAACGCTCCATCAAAGTGGCCGGCAATAATTATCAAACCCTGGCCGACAATATAGCCAGAAAGTGTCTCAAGCTTTTGGGATCAGATGAAACACCGCCCTCTTCTGCGGGACCCTATTCGCCAAATTTGTTTGCATCATTCCTTTATTCGGAGGCCAACGTCCATTTTGGCAATGGAAACATCATCGCTGCGAGCGCTGAGTATGAGCGGGCCGCGACAGTCTATGATCCCGACTTCTATATGGCCCGCAATAATTGGGCTCGCTGCCTGGAGCTGCAAGGGGATTTGCCCAAAGCCAGGAGCGTGCTGGAAACCATCCTAACTGAAGAAAATGTGGAAATCCCCGTTCTCTTCCAAACCCTTAAAAATCTCGTGAGCGTCTACTATGAAAACCGGGATATAGAAGGGCTTGAGTCCCTATTGGCTCGGGCCGACGATCTTCATTTTCAGGAAAAGGACTCTCTGTTCTTCATGAACGCCAGGGCGCGACTATTCCTGTTGCGAGAAAACAATGAGGCCGCTGAGGCGGAAATGGAGAAGGCTTTAGGTCTCGCGCGGAAACTAGACCAGCCAAAAGGATTGATTGACACCTTGTGGACCGCCGCCTGGGTTTGGGTCCAGGGTGATGAAACGGAAAAAGCGCTGGGACTGCTCAGCAGCGCATTGGAAATGGCCAGAGAATATGATCTCCCTTCAAGGGAGGCCACCGTATTAGGTGAAAAAGCTCGCGTTCTTTTAAAACTCAAAGATAAAGAACGTATCGAGAAATTAATAGGAGAGCTGAATGAAGCTCAAAGCCTCGCGTACCATTCGGGCAATGCAGTGGATCGAGTCAAAATTCGTTATTGGCTCGGTTTTTGTTACGGCGCTTTAGGCCAATGGGAGCAAGAATACAAATTTTTATATAAAGCGGCAGAGGAGGCCCTTCAGCTTGGTATTCTGGAATACGAACTCAAAGCCAAATACCGGATGATGCGTTACCTGCTTAAGAAAAATGATATCTTGGAGGCGGAAAGAATCGCCGAACCGCTAATGGCGCGGTTCGACACTCTTGCGCCTAAATACAAACTCCTTCTATTAGAGAGCGTCTACTACATCAATCTTGGCCAGGAAGCCTATGAAGAAACCCTGGCCAGGATGGATCTTCGCTACCAAATCGCATTAGAGGTAGGAAATCAAAACGAAATGGCCTGGTCCCTTCTCGCAAGGGGATGGGCCTTGTATCGACTTGACCGACCGGATCAGGCCGAGACCGCCTACCTGGAATCCCTCGAATTGGAATCCCAACACAAGCCTCTGATTCTAAAAAACCTGATTCAATTATACCGTGAACAGGGGCGAAAGAAAGAGGCGCAACTATATGAAGAAGCTCTCCAAGCATTGGAATAGAGGAGTTTGCAAAAATGGAAAAGAGTTTGTGGACGCTGCTGCTCTTGACAGTCTCAGCTCTGACTGGATTGAGTCAGGGCCCTCCACCGCCAAATGATCCCAACGACGACCCCAACCTACCTCCACCTGCCGCCGCATCCACCAACATTCTTGAACTGATTTCCACTGGCGGAAATTATTACGCCTACTTGCCGACAGGGCAAGTGGACTACCAAATTCAAAACCTGGGAAGTCTAGAAGCAACCCTATGGATCGTAACCCTAAAAGACGACGGCAGTCAACAGGGCAGAACGGTCCAAATAGAAAGCGGAAAAACGGTAGCGGTTCAGGGAGAATGGCTGGACTCAAACGCAAGAGTCTATATGGTTTCCCTGCAAAATTTTCGTGTCACCACTTCGAAACCTGTCAAACTGGTAGGACCAGCGACCAACCAACTGAGCATCGTCAAACCGGAAACCCCATTAAGACTACGAAGAATGGAAACCCTTTCCGGGCAAGTCATTACTGTAGGGATTGACCATGAAAACATCGCCCATTACCCTGTCTTTGGCAAGGTCATTGGCGCATTAGACAAAGATGATCGATCCATCATCATGGAAGATGGGGCCATCCTCGAGCCGCCGCAACGTTAGCGGACAAGAAACGTTCTATCTCGCATAGGAAAGGGGCGTTCCATTGGAACGCCCCTCTCAAAATCCATCACGGTAAAGGGTTGTATTATCTACAGGTTTGGCTTCCTGGCTTGCCCTTACACTTGTTGGAGCAGCAATCGCCATTGCTGGAGCAGGGAGAACCCAGAGAAGCGCAACCGCCGCCGCCACCGCAAGTAACGCCAACTACTGCAAAGGCTGCATCTACATCAGCAGTGCTGTAGCCAAGATCGGCAGCCGCGTCGCGGACGCCGCAAGCGCCTTGGTTGAACGTAGTGCTTGAAGTCCAGTAGTTCTGGTTGGCTTTGGCAAATGCCTGGAAGGCCATTTGAGTGTTCCAGCCTGCAGTGTTTGCAAGGGTGTAGAAAGCCTTGTTGTAAACGCCGCTGCTGTAGTGAACGTCTAAACCATTGTAATAGTCGGACGCGTGCCCAATAGAACGACCGTCCCTGGTGGGATCGTCCATGTAACGCAGAGCGCCGCTGCTCTTGAAGATCTGGGCGCCAACGAGGAAGTCGTTAGAACCATTGTTGTAGTACTCCGCAGCTTCGCCAGCCATATCCGAGAATGCTTCGTTAATGCCGCCGGACTGACCGGAGTATGTGAGGCCTGAATTCTGCTCAGTAAAGCCGTGGCTAACTTCGTGAGCGGAAACGTCCAGACTAACCAGAGGATAGAAGGTGGAAGCGCCGTCGCCGAAGGTCATGGAAGAACCGTTCCAGAAAGCGTTTTCGTAGTTATTGGAGTAGTGAACACGCATGGTCAACTGGAAAGTCAGAGGAGCCGTGCCAACGTATGCGTCGTACATGTTGAAAACAACGCCACCGAAATAATGGGCGTCGTTAATGGGAGAATAAGCGCCGTTGATGGCTTTAAAAGTATTGCGAGGTCCGGTGAAGGAGAATGCGGTGGAACCGCTGGTGCCATGATTGAGGTTAACGCTCTTAACGTTGGTGTTGTTCATGGTGTATGTGGAGCCGCTAACAGCAACGTCCAGGTATCCATAATCCACGCCATACTCATACTGACCAGTTTTGGTGTTGCCGCCGGGACCCTCGCCAACTTCAGCATGGGTAAGACCTTCCCATTCCTTGAGAATCCAACCTTCCGCAGCATCTACAATGTAGTAGGGACGCGTGGGGGTTCCGTCTTCAGTGTCTGCAAAGAAGGAAACCACATACACGTAAGAAGTATCGCCTTCTTCGTCCATGTAGAGCATCAACTCACTGGATTCGTTCTGAAATTCCCATTTCTTACTATTTGCAGCGCGAGTAACCAGGCCTCTCTTCATGTTTTCCAGAGCGGTCTCAGAACTCATCATGGGCATGTTGTTGCGGAAGCCAATGTCAATATTGTAGTGACCACGGCCATGGAGATTCACATCACCTTGTAATGTGCGACGCACAACAATCTGCTCTCCCCAAAAGGGAATGCCATTGTGAGTTTGCTGATATCTGTAAACGACAGTGCCGTTGGGCTCCTGAATTTTGTTAATGATCCGCAGATCGCTGCCATGATCCAAACCCAATTGGGCTGCAACATGACCCGCTTTCATTCCGGGAATGAATTCGATGGTGTCTTGGTTCAATTCGAACTTGCCGCCGGCGAATGAAAGACCGGATACGATCAATGCAAGAAACATCATTGACTTCTTCATAAGTAGAATCTCCTCCGAGTGTTGTTTTAAGAGCGTAACAGGACGCCAGATTGGTTGAATTAAGCGAAAGGCTACTTTAACTCTCACTTCTATAGTGCCGACGGAGGCAGACTCTGATACATCAAACATCAACTTTATTTAGATTTTATTAAAATTTCGCCAAACTGTTAGGCGTAAAACGACTTCTCATCTGGAACATTTTTTGAGAATGCCGTATGATAGACATAAGAGAGTCCGAATGGGATCCCTTGAGCCTCCGTTCGGGCCAATGTTTCTTTACTGAATGGATGGGAAAAATGCAAACGGGACCAACCATAATTCTTGCTGAAGATGAACCCAAAATAGCCGGAATCCTGGTGGACTATCTTGCAGCAAGTAATTTTAAAACCATATGGTTGGAAGACGGCACAGACGTGGTTGACTCAGTCCGGAAACACAAGCCTGCTCTCGTATTGCTGGATTTAATGCTCCCGGGTAGGGACGGCATTGAAATTTGCCAGGAGTTACGCACTTTTACAAATGTGCCCGTGGTCATGGTTACCGCCCGGGTGGAAGAAATAGACCGGCTTTTAGGTCTGGAATCCGGGGCTGACGACTATATTTGTAAACCTTTCAGCCCAAGAGAGGTCGTGGCTAGAGTAAAAGCCGTTCTCCGACGCTTTCAGCCCAATGCGCCCGATCCTTCACAGCTTTTTGCCATGAACGATGAGAGTCGAACCGTATCCGTCAACAATCAGGCGCTCTCCCTAACGCCCAACGAGTTTAACCTGCTCAAAACCTTTGTAACCAACCCGGGCAGGGTATTCTCTAGAGACAGCCTGCTGGATCATATCTACGATTCTTTTAAAGAAGTTACAGACCGCACCATCGACAGCCATGTCAAAAACCTGCGCAAGAAAATCGCTCGGGTTTTGCCCGATAGGGATATTATTATTTCGGTTTACGGCGTGGGCTATAAGCTTGAATTATAAAGGGATTTCACCTTGACGCCAAGACGCTCCGTTGAAGTTTATTGCCAATGTGGAA
>JBNKOV010000135.1:0-10273 GCA_050294955.1 Holophagae bacterium | reverse complement strand
AGGCTTCTTTTTAAGAGATCAAAAATAAGGAACCGGCTGGAGAGCCGCAGGCAGTTGGCGCCCCAGCCGGTATTCCCCCTGTATCGGGGACAGAAAATCATTGAAAGGGGAATGACCTGTCCCATAGATGAATGGATTTATGATAATTTAGGATGGATTGATGGAGTGGGTTGGAGAATGCCCAGAGGCGTTCCCTGCGGGGTTATGGGGGGGATTTGTCTGGTTTTTAGATGATTGGCTGGGTTTACGATGGTGAATTCCCATTTTAATAATAGCTGATCGATTTCATGGCCCACTCGGGTGGCTTCGTTGAGCAGGTCTCTGGTTTCCTTTTCACAATCTTGGGTCTGCTGGTGTAAATCCTGAATTCTTTGATTTTGTTCTTTGAGCTTTTCTGATATGCCCTTGCAGGCGGTCCATAAATTTCTTCTGAGATGATTGCTCGATTCGGAGCTTTGGGCGAGGGTGGGATCTGGCTCATCAATCGGGTCGATCATGGGGGACCCCTCCACAATTCTTTTATGCTTAATCACCACGTTTCTAATGTATCTTTTCATTGCGGTTTTGGGTGGGTCAGATTAATTTTTATTTGGGACATGTCACGTATAGAAAGAAAATGCGCAAGAATACAAAAGTGGATGTGCGGTTATGGTTTTTTGTAACTGTCTTTGTATGAGACTTTTAGTTCCTGGTTCTTCTGTTTGGCGCGGCAAGGCGACAAAAATGGCGAAGCTATAGGCGCTGAGTCTATGGAGGTGCGCGAATACAATCTTTTGGGGGTTTTGCTTGTTTGAAAAGATTGCCGCGCCATTTAAAGGCGCCGTCTTGTTTTCTACTATGCCGGGTGCGTCTTCTCTAAATGATGGGCCTAAATTGGCTCGTCTGGGAATCTGAGATCCCATGTTTTGTTTTTAACGGCGGCGTCCATTTGGAGCATCCACAGACCGATTCCGGCGGCGCCTTGCATGTAACCGGTTTGGGCGATTAGGAGTTCGGGCTTCACTCTGTGCTCCGCTTGGATCCATTTCAGGCCCTGGCCATCGGGCGTGGCCCGGTTGATGATGTCGGTGGATATCTTGCGGGCCATGTCCAGTCTTTGCTCGTTTTTCTTTTGCAGATGGTCGTTTAACAAGCAGTTGGCGATCCCGGCAGATCCACAGCATACACCCACATTGTTCCAAAAGCCGGGAGTTCTGTTTTTTGACGGGTCGATGGCCATGAGACTGTTGAGGCTCTTGTTCTTGAGTTGCGCCCACTGGGGGTCATTTGTGACCTTGTAGAGCTGTTCCCAGGTTCGGCTGGAGCCCACGGGGCCGTGGCACCATCCCAGATAATAGAGATCTTTGCCGTCCTCGGGGTGGTGATAGATGAACCCGTCTTCATTCACCAGGCTCTTTAATCGGCGGGCGCCGGCGAGAGCGGCGTTTAACCAGACTTTGTCCCCGGTGTCTTCGTAGAGGCGGGCCAGGAAAAAGACGATGCCCGCTGTGCCGTGAGAGAAGTTGGGCATGAGCCGTGAGAAATCCGGTCTCATGCGCCAGGACCAGGATTGGGCGTCTGACTCGCCTTCTTTTATGGCGCTGTCGATGAGGGCGCGACCCAGTATTTCTGCGGTTTGTATGGCCTCGGGATGAAAGGTCCTGGCAGCTTCCAACAGGAAGAGACCTGTCCCTGCGTTTCCGGAAATGATGTCGCTGTAGAGGGGTTGCGCCATTTTCTGGGGGTCTCTGGCGCAAGCTTCGATGAGGGCTGTGCATTTGAGCGCGCCGTTGCGGTATGCCTGGTTGCCGGATACCTTGTAAAGTTCCTCCAGCACGAAGCCGATGCCGGACAGACCGGAGTAAAGACCGCCTTCCTTCAGGGCGTCAAGGGAGTCGGGCAGGGTGCTCAGCAGATAGTTGCCGCCTGCTTCGGCCTCGTTGAGCCACATTTTTTGATGGGTGGCCTTGTAGAGCTGGCTGAAAAAGAGGACCACGCCAGCGCTGCCGTTGTACAGATCGGTTCGCTGTGTTTCCGGGACGAGGGGATCGGTTGGCCAGATTTTGCCTTCTGGTGTTTCCTGAGCCTGTTCCTTCAGCCACCAACCGGCCTTGAGGGCGGTGTCCAGGTATGCGCTGTCGGCTTGGGCCGTTTGAGATTCTAAAAAGAGAAGGAGTAGGATAGTCGCCATGTCGAGCCCCCTTGTCGTAAAGCCTGGAACGTCAATAGATCCGGAGCTTGTTGCATGCGCGACAGGTTCTGGAAATCATTCGGACCAATTACATTATACAGGGTCTCGCTCGATTTCAAACCGCCAACCCTTCAAGGGGCGGCTCTTGACTCTTTGATGGCTGCCAAAATTGAGGCGTTCACTTGAAATGACGTGAGACATCGCCCATTATTTTTGGCTTGTGCTTGTAGGAAGTGGCGGGAGCGACGGGACTTGAACCCGCGACCTCCGGCGTGACAGGCCGGCATTGTAACCAACTCAACTACGCCCCCTATGGTTCCGATTTGGTGGGCGATAACGGACTCGAACCGCTGACATCTTGCTTGTAAGGCAAGCGCTCTACCAACTGAGCTAATCGCCCATGCCCAATCGACAAGGCGTAATTATCGTGATTTGCCTGCATTCTGTCAAGACGAAATCTGAAAAAAAAATCTTTTTTTCTGATTGGGCTTTTTTGAACAGGCTTCAGGCCCTATGAACACTGGCGATTCCGTTCAAACGCGGGTACAATGCATGCAGTTGCATATGGGCGCGGGTTGCCTTTTATGGGGGAACCCGGGTTGCGCTTTGTCCGTTTAATTGAATTGACGGGCGAGGTATGATGGATCGGAAACACCTTGTTCGAGGAGTCTCGCGATTATGGATCAGTGGCAGATGATGCTTCGCCGGTGGAAACGGGCGTTGGGCGAGTTGTTTAAAAGCCAGGGAAAGAGCGGCGGGGGCAGGCCCCAGATTAAGATGTGCCCTGTCTGTGGTAAGTTTGTGGATATTGGCGCAAAGAATTGCGGCTATTGCGATGCGGAACTGGAGCCGGGCTCCAAGCCTCAGGTGGATGCGCAGGGCTCGGGCGAGCCGTTGAACCCCACCATGTTGATTTTTGCTCTATGCATTGCTTTTTACTTTATCTCGCTGGTGTTCTCGTCTAAAGAGCCGGATCGGGATGGGCTCCTGAGCATGCTGAATCCCGCTGGCGTTGTTCTGTTTCGATTGGGCGCCAATAGTTCGTTGTATGTTTTTGGCGGCGAGTACTGGCGGCTGATCACCTACATCTTCCTGCACGGCGGGGTGCTCCATCTGGTGATGAACATGATGGCCCTTGCCCAGCTTGGACCTCTGGTGTTTCAGTGTTTTGGCGGGCGTCGGTTCTGGTTGATTTCGCTTATAACAGGCGTTGCGGGCGGATTGGCTTCGGCGCTTTTCTCCTTTAAGCAGTATGGGCATCTTTCCATTGGGTTTTCCGGGTCGCTTTTTGGGTTCCTTGGGATTTGCTATGTCTATTTTAACAAGAGGGGCTTTCGGGAAGAGGCTGAGCGTTTTAAGAGTTACATGATCTGGGGCAACCTGATCCTCATTGGTCTCACAATTACCGGGATCATGCGTATAGATAATGCGGCCCATATTGGGGGCATGCTTATGGGCCTGGGCCTGGGTTATCTCTTTGAAACCCGGTTTGTGAAATTTTTGAATCCGCTGGTTGAGCGGGTCATTCTGGCGACTGCCTTGCTCTGGTGGGGCTACGGTTTGTTTCGTTGCGCCCTGTTGATTCATTCGGGTTACGGTTGAGGACGGGTATGGCGCACGATGTTGAGAAACTGAATCTGAAGCTGGGTCGTAAAACGGATGAAGCCAGTTTGGATCCTATTCCAAGGGCGTTGGGCCGCAAGGGATGGTGTCCATCTTTTTATGGATTCGACCTGTGGAACGCCTATGAAGTGAGTTTTCTGCTGCCTGGCGGAAAGCCTGTGGTCTATCATATGCAGGCTCGCTACGACGCCAACACGCCCTATATGGTGGAGTCCAAGAGTTTTAAGTTGTACCTCAATCAGTTTAATAATCAAATCTTCAATGATATCAGGCAGTTTGAAGAGGTTTTGTCCAGGGATTTGTCGGCCTGCGTGGACGGTGAAGTAACCTTTCAGTTTTTTGAGCCCGATCAGTCTCCAGCCCCGAAGCCGCTGCCCGGAACTTCTCTGGACGGATTGGATTATCAGAAGGGCGGGGGAGAGGGCGCTGAGCTTTTGAAGGTCCTGGACGGGGTGGGCGGCTTTCATTGGCGCTCCCATTTATTGCGAACCAATTGTCCGGTAACCAATCAACCCGATTGGGGCGCGGTGGTTGTGAAGGGTTTTGGGCCAAAAGCGCCCCAGCCAGAGTCCCTGTTGGCCTACCTGATTTCCTATCGCAACCACCAGGGCTTTCACGAATCTTGTTGCGAGATGATTTATCGCGACCTTGCCGATCTGCTAAAACCGGAAACGTTGGAGGTGGCCTGTCTCTACACGCGCAGAGGCGGGCTGGATATCAATCCCTATCGTTTTTCCCAACCCAGACGCGACCTGTGGACCGCCCCGGCGTGGCGACAGTAACCAGTTTCGTTTAAACGAGAAGAGGAAGGCATTATGAGCGGCTTGACCGAGAAACGACCCGCAGACTCCTATTACGAGAAAACACTGCATTTCAGCATGGACCCCAAGCTCAGAGAGGCCTATGTCAACTGGTACGGGGATATTCGGTTTGGGAAGATTCTTGAGGAGATGGACCGTGCGGCGGGCCATATTTCCTATATCCACGCCGATGGTCAGGAAAAAGACCTTACCATTGTCACGGCGGCCTGCGACCGGATCGACCTGACTGCGCCTCTGAGAGGGGATTGCGACCTCAGGATTCGCGGCCAGGTGAACTACGTGGGAACCAGCTCCATGGAAGTAGGCTTGCGTTTGGATTCGCGGGTGGATGGCAAATACATCCTGGTTTCCCGGGCCTATTTCATTATGGTGGCCCGTTCTGGGGACGCAGCGGCCCGGGTGAATCCCCTGTCGCCGGAGACCGAGGACGAGAAACGTCGTTACGAGGCGGGGCGCGTGCGCAGCGAGAAGCGCCGCATTGAAGCCGCCGACAATTATTTGAAGCGGGCGCCCAACGAGAAGGAGAGCGAACTCATTCACCAGTTGTTCCTCCAGACGCAGGCGGGCAACGTGGACGGCGTCTGCATGGCCAAAACCCGGCGAGAATCCACGATTATCATGCATCCCCAGGATCGGAACATTCACAACAAGATATTTGGCGGCCATATCATGCGGCTTTCCTTTGAGCTGGGCTGGACCATGGCCAATCTATTTTGCCGCAGACGCCCGCTCTTCCTTTGTGTGGACCACTTCCACTTCTACAGGCCGGTTGAGATTGGGTCTATTGTAACAATCACTGGTTTAGTTACTTATACGGGCGTTACCTCGTTTATCGTGGAAATCACCGTAGAGGTGATTCACCCCACTACGGGCAAGAGGGAGACGACCAACGTGTCGTATCTCACCTTTGCGGCGGTGGATAAGAACCGCAAACCCACGCCGGTTCCCAGGATTTTGCCTCATACATATGAGGAGGGATTGAAGTATCTGGACGGGGCGAGGCGTTATCATCGCTCTAAAACCCTGAGAACGGAGAGGAAGACGACACCCGAGGCCTAATGGCTTTAAAACCTCTGTTGCGGGGATTGAGAGGAAGGGGCGCGGCTTGATTCGAGCCTCTTCGCAGGTGTCGTTTTTGGAAGCCTGTATAGACTTTTTGGCGCGTCGCGACTATCAATAGAAATCTGGATAACCCCTTTACTTTGTTTGGTCACTATCTTTTGGGCATGTTTTGCCTTCATTTGGGCATGTTTTTCCACGTCTAAAGTTTGTTTTGCGCCGGTTTGAGCCAGTATTGCGCTGATGTGGGGATCTTTTGCCCTGTTTAGGGCAGGTTTTGCCTTGTTTGGGGCAGGTTTGGCCCCGTTTTGGGGATGTATTGCATCGGCTATGGCGGACTTTGCGGCGGCTTGGGGATCTGTTGCCATCGGTTGGTTTTCTTTTGCCCGGCTCTGCAGGTGGTTTTCCACGGTCTGGGACCTATTGCCTTGACTGTAGACTTTTTTCGCTCACTTCAGCCAGGTTTTCCATGGCGTGTGCAGGGATTTCTTTCGCTTGTGCAGGTTTGTCCTTCTTCTGTGCGGGATGGCGCTTGGCTGGGTTGGTATGGCATGGAGATCAGAATCTTTAACCAAACACTTGACCTGGACGGCCGAGTATGAACAAACTATGCGGGTTGGATGAGCAAGAGGGGACGGCTAGCGGAATCTTTTGCCAGCAGTTGGTTTGGGTCTGCGGGGTTCGGGTCATGGTGGAAGAAGAATCCAGAGATGTTGAACGTGTTGAGTTGGACCTGCTTTTGGAGGCGATCTGGCAGTTGTACGCCTATGATTTCCGCCAGTACGCCCGGTCTTCGATGTTGCGAAGGGTGCGTCACCGCATGAAGGTGTCCGGCATGAGCCATATCTCCGAGATGATACCCCGAGTCATGCATGATCCCGCTTTCTTCAACGCTTTCCTGGAAGACATGTCGAAGACGGTGACCGAGATGTTTCGCGATCCCGGGTTCTGTTGCGAGGTGCGCAAGAAGGTGGCCCCCATTCTGGCCCAAGAGCGGACGCTGAAGATTTGGCACGCGGGATGCGCTACCGGTGAGGAAGTCTATTCCATGGCCATCATTTTGGAGGAAGAGGGGCTGTTGGATCGAGCCAGTATTTTTGGCACGGATTACAATTACCAGGCCCTTGCCAGCGCTGAGGAAGGGGTGTATCCCCTAAGCTCTCTGAGTAAGATTCAGGAGAATTACAAGGCGGCGGGCGGTGTGGCCCATTTGAGCAAGTACCTGAATATAGAAGATGATCGCTTGACCGTAAGTCCACGGCTGAAGAAGCATGTGAAATTTTCCTATCACAACCTGATCAGCGATGCGCCTTTGCAGGATATCGACCTTCTGGTTTGCCGAAATGTGCTGATCTACTTCGAGAGGCCGCTTCAAGAGCGAGTGATTGAAAACTTGTGGCGGGGTTTAAAAACCATGGGTTATCTCTGTCTGGGCGCCAAGGAAAGCCTGGACGCTTCTTCGTTGCGCGGCCGGTTTGGCAATGTGTCTTACAATCACAAGATCTTCCGAAAAATTTAGCGGGCGGGTTCGTCGGCGGAGTTTTTGAAGGTTACCACCGCCAGCGCGCCGCCTTCCGGCCCGTTGGTCAAGGAGGCGGAGCCCCCGTGCAACTCGGTGACTCTTTGCACGATGCTGAGACCAAGGCCCGAGCTTTTCCTGCCCGAATCGGGCCTTTGCAGCGAGTAGAAGCGCTCAAAAACCCGGCTTAGGGCGTATTGGGGAATGCCGGGTCCGTTGTCTTGCACCGACACTTCGCCCGGGGCGACGCGAATGGTGATATGGCCTTGAGGGGGCGTGAAATCAATCGCGTTGTGGATGATATTTGACAGGGCCTGCCGGATGAGGAACGACTCGCCCATAAGCTGGCTGTCCTCTTCTTCCAACAGATTGATTTTAATCTGCTTCGACTCGATGACCGGGTTCATTGCGGCCAGGATTCCCTTAATTTCCTGGGTTAGGGATATTTGGGTCACATTGCGCAGGCCTTTGCGGTTCTCCATGGCCGACAATTCCAGCAGGCGATCTACAATCCGTTGGATTCTATGGGTTTCTGTCTGGATATTGTGCAGGAAGGAAGCGCGGCGAGATTCGGGCATGTCCTCTTCCAAAAGCTCGGCGGCCCCGCGAATGGCCGAAACCGGGCTCTTGATTTCGTGGGTAAGGGTTTGCACGTATTGTTCCACGTACTTCCTGCCCTCCAAGGCCTCTCGCATTTCTTCGAAGGATCGACCGAGTTGGCCAATGTCGCTTCGGGCGAGTTCCGGGAAGGCGGTTGGCCTGCCGTCTCTCACAGCGCCAGCGTATTCAGTGAGTTGCCGGATAGGGCGGGTGACCCACATGGTAAAGAGGACGGCCATGATAATGCCCACCATCACGGCGCCAATGACGCCGATCAGGGCCTCTCGGTTCATTTTGTTCAGCAGTTTATAGGCCTCATAGGCGGTGGATTTGCCAACGGAAAGCACGCCCTTCAATTCGCCGTCCACCATGACGGGCGAGGCCACGTAGTAGAAGAGACGGTCCTGTTTTTCGCCCAGCCAGGTTGCGCGTGCGCCGTATTCCCCTTGTAATGTTCGTTTTACGTCGTGCCAGTTGGCGTAGACCTCTCCCACGTCCAGGTAGTGAGAATCGTAGATTACCGTGCCTTCCGCATCGGTGACGTAGATGTGCAGCTCCATTTTGTCTTTTTTTCTGTCGTAGATTTGGGCGTTCAACTGGCGGTTCATGGCGTGTTCCACCATGGCCTGCAGGTTGCCCAGCTTTATTTCGCCGTTTTCTGCTGAGAGGGTGAGCGAGGATGAGAGCAAGGTGGCCATTTCTACGAGGTCGTCTTCGATGGGGTCTTTATACACGGGCTTCAGTTTGTTTTCGATGAGGCTGATCAAATAGACCAGGCTCAAAATTCCGGCGAGCAGGAAGGCGAGCATCATCCGGGTGCGTACTTTCATGGCTGTTCCTTGAGGGAATAGCCCATGCCGCGATGGGTTTTAATGGGCTCTTCTCCGGCGTTTACAGCCCGAAGTTTGGCCCGAAGTGATTTGATATGAGCGTCTACGGTGCGGTCCATACTGGCTTCGGGCTCGTCCCAGACCAGCTCCATGAGTTTGTCTCTGGAAAAAACGCGGCCTGGCTGGTTGATCAGAACGCCCAGCAGGCGGTATTCGTAGCGGCTGAGGTTCAGTTCCGTTCCGTGGTAGCGGATGAGGCAACGTTCTTCATCGACCTGGAACACGGCGTTGCTCTTTGGGATGGAGGAGACCTGTTGGGTTCTGCTCTTGGCGGTTCGTCGCAGAATGGCCTTGATTCTTGCACATAACTCTCTGGGTGAGAAGGGCTTCACCACATAATCGTCGGCGCCGATTTCCAACCCCACCACCCGATCTACTTCCGACGTGCGGGCTGTCAGGAAAATAATCGGGATCGTATGCTGTTTGCGGATCTGTTTGCATAGCTCGAACCCGTTGCAGTCGGGCAGGCCAACGTCGAGGAGGATTAAATCCACCGACTCCTGAGCGACCACGGCCTCGCCTTCGGCGCCCGTGGCTCGCCATATACATTCAAATCCCTCCTTTTCAAGGGAATAGGTTACGTTATCTGCAATAGACGGCTCGTCTTCAATTAGTAGAATTCTCGCTCCCATGGGGTCCCCTTCCTTCTTCCGTTTCACTTTTCGCCCTAATTGGAGATCATAGCAAAAGACCAGCCCGATCCAAAACCGGAAAGCGGATTTTCTTTGTCTCATTTTTAGGGTTGCTGCAAGAAGAAACGGGAGAAGGGGTTAGGGGATATTGCGTGCGGGAGCTGAAGGAGCCTTGGAGAGTAGGGGGGGGAGGTTCAAGCGAACCTTTTATTTGTCGCCATCGCTTCGTTCAATCTATTAAGATGAGGCATAGATTCTCTGATGTGTGGGGGTTAGAACATCCAGTTCAATTTCAGGTAGACGCTTCGGCCAGGATATGCCGGGAGGGTGTTGATGCGTCGCCTCACGAATTCAGGCTGGAAGGTGTCTTCGTCCAAAAGGTTTTGGGCGAACAGGTCCAGTTTCATGCCCTTCATTTTACCAAATGAGGGGAGTGTGTATTCCAAGTTCGCTGAAACCAGGTGGAAGGCGTCTGCCGAGGGGTTCACCGTTGCGACATTGGGATTGGTTGCCACAACCCCTTCCGCTTTGCCAAAGTAGGTGTCGAAAACGGCCAGCTTCAAACGTTTTCCAAAATTGCGAACCACCCCCAATTTGGCGTATTCGGTTGGCATGGTTGAAAATCCTTCAACGCCTTCTCCGTTTTCGTTCTCCTGATAGGTGAGGGAGAAGGTGGTGTACCATTTGTCTGATGGCGAGTACTTGCCTTCAAACTCAAGGCCCTGGAAGTTGCCTACGCCCAGGTTGTTGTAGGTGAATAACGATGGACCGTTGGGGGTGAAGACCCTGCCGATCAGGTTTTTCTGTTTTGTGTGGAAGTAGGTGAACGCAGTCTGGTACGCCTTGCCTTCGTGGAAGAACTGTAATTCGGACGTGGCTACCTTTTCTGGGATCAAATCTGGGTTGCCCGATATGACGGGGGGTACGTTAAAGTCTGTCTCCACCCGAGCGGGGTTTCT
>JBNKOV010000134.1:0-10312 GCA_050294955.1 Holophagae bacterium | reverse complement strand
GTTCCCCTCCCCGGTGCGGTGGTCAACGTAATTCTCCCCTTCATGGCGTGGACCACACCGTAGACCATCGATAGTCCTAAACCGGTCCCTTCGCCTTCGGCCTTCGTGGTGAAAAACGGCTCGAATATTTTCGACAACACGGATTCAGACATGCCGCACCCTTCATCTCTTACTTCAATACATACGAAGGTTTCCTCATTTTTGACCACGATATCTATATGTCCCCTGCTGGCGTCGCCAGAGCGGTTCTGTTTTTCCATAATAGCATGACAACCGTTTACCAATAGATTCATTAAAACCTGATTGATTTGGGAGGGGCGACAGAGGAGCGGCGCGGCGTCGGGCAACTCGCAACGGAAGCCTATCCGTTTATGGAAGTTGGGCTTTATGAGTCTGACATTGGACTTGATAACGGAAACAAGGTCTATTTCTGCGAGCATTTCTGAATCGTTGCGAGTTATGGCGCTGAGATCCTTCACGATAGTGGTGATGCGACCCGCGCCGTCCGTGATCACTTGGAGATGCTCAAACAGGGGTTTGAGCTGTCTGTCGAATTCGTCCAGGATTTCCTGGTCCGCATCGTCTCCGGCTATGCGAAAAAGGAAATCGCGGAATTGGCGTAACTCTTTTTTTAGCAGCTTCACACTGCCCGCGGCAAAGTTGATGGGGTTGTTTATTTCGTGAGCGACGCCAGCGGTGATCAGGCCCAGAGTGGCCATCTTGTCTTGGATGGCCATCTTCCTGCGGGTTCTGATCATCTCGCGGTTCATCTTCTCCAGCTCGGAGGTTCTGAGGGCGAGATCCTCTGTACGCTCTTTGACCTTCTGCTCCATGATGCGGTTACTGTCCAAGAGCTTTAAATGCAGACGGACGCGCCACAACAGTTCTTCCCGGCTGATGGGTTTGGGGATATAGTCGTTGGCGCCGGCCGCAAATCCCGCGCTTAAACCGCTGGCCTCGTTTTGAGCCGACAACAGAATGATGGGCAACTCCCCTGCGCCCCAGGTCTTTCTCACCCTGCGGCAGACGTCAAATCCTGAAATTTTTGGCATCATGATGTCTAGGAGGATGAGGTCTATATCGTCTCTTTTCTCTAATATTTCCAGGGCTTCACGTCCGTCCGAGGCGTCGGTGAGCCTGTAGCCTTCCATGGACAGGTGGTTGACCAGAACCTGGCGATTGAACGCCTCGTCGTCTACGATGAGCAGGTGGAATTGGTCCGCATTTTCCTGGGCTGTAATCTGGGTGTCAGCCAGATCAGGAATATGGTATTGGTGCGGGGCTTGTTGGTGTGAATTCAGGCCGTTTGTCCGGTTCAGAGGCAAGGTGAAGCTGATGGTGGTTCCGGAACCCAAGCGTGAGGTGGCCTTGATGTCGCCCCCGTGCAACTCTACCAGAATCTTGCAGATGTGCAAGCCCAAACCCGTTCCCCCAAAGGTTTGCGCCACGCCGCTGCCCTGCTCGTAGGAGTCGAATACCTTGGAAAGATCCTCTTCATGGATGCCTATTCCTGTGTCGGTAACTCTCACAGCCACCATGTCGCCGATGATCTCCGCAGAAACAACCACTGAGCCCGTTTCGGTGAACTTCACCGCGTTGCCCACCAGGTTGTGAAGGATCTGCAATAGCCTGTTCTCGTCGGCCACGATGGGCTTGAAATTCTCGGGGATCTCATTCACCAGCGAGATTTCCTTGTCCAAGGCCAGGGGCTTGGAAAGGGTTAGCACCACGTCGGTTAAGGCGCGTAGATCTACTGCTATCAGGGTGAGCTGAATGGTGCGGCTCTTGAGGGTTGAGAAATCCAGAATGTCGTTAACCAGATAGGTCAGGCGCCGGCCGCTAGTGAGCGCCATCCCAAGGTTTTGACGCATTTTTTCGGACAGCGGACCCGCCGCGCCTTCCAGCAGCGACTCCATGAGGCCGATGATGCTGTTCAACGGTGTGCGCAGCTCATGAGAGGTATTGGCCAGGAACGCGTCCTTCATTTGATCCAATTCTCTAAGCCGTTGATTCACTTGCATTTGGGCCGCAACTACTCGACCCTGGGCCTGGTGCCTTAAGAAAACCGTGAGCACCAGGACAGCCAGAGAGATCAGCACCAGTTTGAACCACCAGGTCTGCCAGAAAACCGGCTTGATGACCACCTCCACGCCAGCGACATTGTCGTACCAAACGCCGCCCTGGCCAGCCTTTACCTGAAAACGATAGGTTCCCGGGTTCAGGTTGGTATAGGCCGCAAACCGTTTACGCGCATCGGTTTCCACCCATCCCGTCTCAAAGGGTTGCAGTTGATAGGCGTATCGGCTCTTGCTTGAGTTCTTGAAATCCAGGGCCGCGAACTCAAAGGCGAACGAGGCTGCGTCCCGATAGTTCAACGTAATTCTGCTGGCCCGTCCGATTGGCTGCTCCAATGGCGTTGGATGGTCGCCCGACGAGACAGGCACCGGTTCATTGCTCAAAAGGAACCGGGTTATCATGACAGGCGGCGTGGCAATTGCCTCGAAGTCGCTCGGATCGAAGACAGTTAACCCATTCACGCCGCCGAAATACATCTCGCCCGTTTCGGATTTGGCCATGGAAAACTGGTTGAACTCATTGCTTTGCAACCCGTCGTTTACGTCGTAATTGTGGAATTTCAGGGTTTCGGGATTCAGCCGGGACAAGCCATGGTTGGTGCTCATCCAGAGCATGCCGTCCTGGTCTTCCAGAATACCGTATATGGTCTCATTGGGGAGACCGTCTTTCATGAAAAACCTTGTAAAGTCACGAGTTTCAGCGTGAAAAAGGTTCAGGCCGCCGCCCGTTCCTATCCACATTCGCCCCCTGGCGTCCCGAAGAAAACAGGTCACCAAACCATGGCTCAATCCACGAGGGTCTTCCAGATTTTCTGGGAAATGTTCGAACTGGTCAGAGCCTCGCTTCATCCGATCAATGCCCTGAGAATAGGACCCGACCCAAATATAGTCGCCCTTTTCCGCATACACCGAAATCTGATTATCATCGCCAAGGCTTTTCGGGTCGTCGGGGTCGTGCCGCCAATGGGTGAACGACTCGGTTTTGCGGTTCATGAGATTCAATCCGCCGCCCATGGTGGTGATCCACAAGCTCTCGGGGTGTTGGGGATCCAACGAAAGACCCACCACAATTCTAGCCGACGGCCCTTTTTCCGGTTGATCTGGATTGGCCTGGAATGACTGGACTTTACCGCTGCGAATGTCCAACAAATCCAATGCCCGATTGTTGGTCACCCAATAATGGGAGGGCAGATCGGGATCCGGAAGGATGGTGGAAATAACGTCATTGCTCAAGCTGTTGGGGTTTTCTGGATCATGCTTGAAATGCGAGACGGTGTCTCGGCGCTGATCGAGAATCTTAAGGCCGTCCCCGGTGATGGCCACGATTACCAACCCATTGCCAACAGACAAGCTGGTTACGTTCTGCCGGTGCAGGTTCCAAGCCTGGTCCTTGTGGTGGTAATTTCTGAAGGGCGTGTGAAAGAAGTAATTCACGCCGCCGCCCCTGGCGCCTGCCCATATGCCGCCGTCCCTGCTTCGGCATACGGCAGTGAGCAGGTCTAGACTGAGGCTATGCGGGTTGTCCGGCTCATGGACGAAAGCCGTAAACTCTTTGGTGGAAAGGTTTAATCGGTTCAGGCCTTTTTGGGTGGCAATCCACAAATAGCCGGGCTCGCCTTCACAAATGTCGTTTATTCGGTTGCTTAACAGCGAAGTGGCATCTTCAACATCATGCTCGAAATAGAGATGACGATCCTGCTGATAATTGTGAAATTCAAGTCCCGTATTGGTTCCAAGCCACAGATTTCCAGGCTGATCCGCTTCTTCCCAAAAAGCCCGGACCGTGCTTTTGACATGGTGACGTTCAAAGGAGCCGGTCTGCGTATCGAACCGGTCCAGGCCTCCCACTGTTCCCACCCACAAGTAACGTGGATCGCTTGCGTCGGGTTGCACGGCAAAAACGTTGTTATGGCTTAAGCTGTTCTCATCGTCAGGGTTGTGGTGATAAAAGACCCGATCTCCGGTTTTGGGGTCCAGGCGCACCAGGCCATCGCCTCTGGAGCCAATCCATAGGATAGATCCCTGGCCCGTTAAGGACAGGACGTTGTTGTCGTCGCTGGTGTCCGGCTCGCCGGATACGAGGTTATAGGTTGAAAAACGCTCCGTATCGCCATCCAGGCGACAGACGCCCCCATTGTTGACCCCTACCCATAAATTCCCTGAATCGTCCTCATATAGGGCCTTAATCCAGCTTCCAGACAGGCTGTGCTCGTTGCCCACTTCCCTCATGTAGGTGGTGACCCTGTATCCGTCAAACAGGTTTAACCCTTCCTGGGTGCCGATCCACATTCTGCCCATAGAGTCTTGAATGATACATGTAACCCCATTTAATGAAAGCCCGTTAGAGCTGTCCAGTTTGCGGAATTGCACGTTGTCGTGAGCCGCTGCGGACCAGGTCGCCAACACAAACAGGGCGATGCGCAGGTAGAGACGTTGGAGTATGACAACGCTACAACGATTCCGTTCAAGACAGGATTTCATCATATTAGCAAACGCCTTGCGCACATTGGAAGCTTAATGGGAGTTTGGACCTGTTTTAACTAAAAACGAAGGGAAAGCTTAGAGCCACATTTTTTCCTAGCTCAAGTTTATCACCAATCCACTACTCAAGCAACGAACATAACCACTATCAGGATATATCGAAGTTTAGCCCCTAGCAAGGAGTTGTGA
The DNA here is from genome assembly GCA_050294955.1 of Holophagae bacterium. Lineage (GTDB taxonomy): Bacteria > Acidobacteriota > Holophagae > Acanthopleuribacterales > Acanthopleuribacteraceae > JBNKOV01. The sequence continues at coordinate 5,567 of JBNKOV010000134.1, read as the reverse complement.
CATTTTGTCAATTTCCTTCTATCTTTCGCGCGGTCTGACAGCCAAGCCCATTGGAGCGTTTTTTCCCAGCTTCGGTCTTTTGAAGAGGCCGAGTAATTTGATAGGAACAATAACCCAAACCCCTTACAAAGATTTATTTAAAAGCAAAGCTAGGGAAGATTGTCCAATCCTTTTGGCGGCTGGGGGAAACCGAGGATGATTTCGGTTCCTTCTCCAATGACGCTTTTAATCTGCACATCTCCGCCATGCGCTTCCATGATGCGTTTGGTTATGGGCAGGCCAAGTCCCGTTCCCTGGGTTTTGGTGGTGAAGAAGGGCTTGAAGATTTTGGCCAGGGTTTCCGGTTCAATACCAGAGCCGTTGTCGGAAATGGAGAGCCTGGTAAATTTCCCAACATTCTCCGAACGTACTGTAATAACGCCTTTTCCGCTGCAAGCATCCCGAGCGTTCTGGAAGAGGTTCCACAAAATCTGCTCCACAAGCATGGGGTCGATATAGGCCCAGGCGCCCTGGGCAATATCGATATCAAAATCGACCTGCTTAAAGGCGGATTCCATGGAAGCTGTTCGGCTGACCTTGCTGACAAGCTCCTCCAATGAAAAGTGTTGGCGAACGGGTTCCCATTTTTTGGTGAACATGAGCAGGTCGTTCACCGATTTGCTTAACCTCACGACCTGCCCGAGAACTTCCCCAAGAATTTCTGAGTGGGGATCGTCCGCGCCCAGGCCTTCGCAGATAATCTGCAGCGCCCCGCTGATGCCCGCCAGGGGATTGCGAATCTCGTGGGCGATCGTAGCGGCCATTTCCCCAACCATGGCAAGATGTTGGGACCGGGCCACGTCGTCCTGCATTTTCTTGTATTCGGTGAGATCCCGGATAATGCCCGTAAAGAGCATGTTTTGAGCCACCTTCACCACGCTTACCGAAAGGTGCATGGGGAAGATGGTTCCATCTTTTCGCCGCCCAAGAACTTCGCGACCTTTTCCTATTATTTTGGGAACGCTGGTCTTGAGATAACTGGACAGGTAAAAGTCATGCTCCGAAAAGTAGGGCTCCGGCATGAGCATTTTGATATTCTGCCCGATGACATCTGATGTGGCGTACCCAAAGATATGGGCCGCCGCCGGGTTGAAGGTTTCCACCGTGCCTTCCATATTGATGGTGATAATGCCTTCTACAGCATTGTCTAATATAGCCTTGATCCTGTTTTCCCGATTCTTCAGGGCGTGCTCGACTTCCTTAAATCGGGTGATGTCTTCACCGGTATACATCCAGATGTCCCGGCCATCCAGGCAGAGTTTCGTTCGGGCTTGATTTACCCACCGGATCTCGCCATTCTCTTCGCAAGTCGTTAATTCGAAGCCTTCTTCCCTTACCAGGTTGGGATGAGAGATCTTTTCTCCGGGTTGAGAGGGCGAGATATGCTCAACCTGCTCTGGATCCAGATCCAAACAGGTGGCCGCCTTGGAATTGCAGAGAATGATCTGGTCGTTTTGGTCAAATGCCAGAATCTGCAAAGGCAGGGCTTGTATCATGCCCTTTAGGAGGCGGTTCTCCCGTTCACTGCGTTCGAGAGCTGCTTTCAACTCGTCGTTGTCCATTTCATTCATTTAAAAAGCCCTCATGCATCGAAAAGGTCATACTGCTTCATTCGATAACGCAACTGATCTCTGGAAATGTGCAGCAATCTCGCCGCCTTGGTCTGATTTCCCTTGGTGCTCTCAAGAGCCTGTCGCACCAACTCCCGTTCCACCTCTTCCAAACTGATGCCTTCAGGGGGCAGTTCAATGGGTCTTCCAGCGGTTTCGCTGTTCCCAGCCCGAGGCTTCAGGAAGAAGTCGCCTGGCTCCAAGACTTCCTTGCGTGTTAGGATCATGGCCCTTTCCAGAACATTCTTCAATTCTCTCACATTTCCCGGCCAGGGATAGGAGGTTAGCGAACGCATGGCAGCATCGTCGATGCCCAAAACCTTCTTCTTGAACTTGTGGTTAAAACGGTCCACGAAAAAGTTGGCCAGCAGGACGATGTCTTCCGGTCTCTCTCTTAGAGGCGGGATCACAATTTCAATCACGTTCAGGCGGTAATAAAGGTCTTCCCTAAAGCGCTTTTCCTCAATTAAAGTGAGCATATCCTGGTTGGTGGCCGCCACCACCCTCAAATTCACCGAAATAATCTTTACACCGCCCACGCGCCTGAAGGTGCGGCTTTCGCAGAAACCCAACAACTTGGCCTGAGTAGCCAGGGGCATATCGCCAATCTCATCTAAAAACAAGGTGCCGTTATGGGCCAGCTCGCACAAGCCTACTTTCATATTTCTGGCGTCTGTAAATGCGCCACGCTCGTGGCCAAACAACTCGCTTTCCAGGAGCTGTTCGGGCAGAGCCGTACAGGTGACTTCCATAAAAGGCTTGCCCGCACGCTGACTGTTGTAGTGAATCGCCTGAGCTAAAAGGTTCTTACCAGTCCCACTCTCACCCGCAATCAGAACGGTCTCAGCTTCGCTCTCGGCCACGGTCTTGGCAATTTCCATAACCTGCAGCATCTTTTCGCTTTTACCAATCACCTTCTCAAAGCCAAAACGGGATTCAAAACCGGCTTTAATAGCGCGAACCTCACGGCGCAAAGTGGTCACTTCTAAAGCCTTTTGAACAGTATGCACCACTTCCTCTAAATTGAAGGGTTTGGTGATATAATCAAAAGCGCCTCGCTTCATGGCATTTACAACAGATTCCACGGAACTGTAGGCCGTCATCATGATCACCGGCAGCTCGGGATCCCCTTCGGATATTTCTCTCAAGAGGTCCAGGCCATTGGCGTCTGGCAGTTTAATGTCCAGCAAGACCAGATCCCAGGATTCCGAGGTGAAGGACTTTCGAGCTTCCGCGCCATTCTCCGCTTCAGAAACGCGATAGCCGTGCTTCTCCAATTGCTGCCGCAGCGACCAGCGAATCAACTTTTCATCTTCAACAATCAATATGCGTATTTTTTCCATACTTTCCGTTCCGGTTGCGCAAACTTTCCCACATCCCGTACCTTAGCCGACCAGGCAACCATTTTTCAAGAGATTCGTTCGATAATATTTACCAGCGGCCCAGCCGCTTTCCAGGGATCTGGTCCAAAAATGGCAATCGCCTGGCATCTGGCATGGTATTTGTACTACAAAAACTGTCAGAATTTGGCCGAGTCCCCAAAGCGAGGTTAGAGGCAATGAAACATCACGCATCCGTTTCTCCAACCATGCCAACAGGCATTCTGCGATCCCGAAAAAGTCCCTCTTCACCAGCCCATGTGGAGGAGAAGCCGAAAGCTGGCATGCATTTTGTTAGAAAGCCACTGCCAGGGGCAGTCAATAAACGAAGGCAGAATCATATGGATGCAAGGGTCGTAGAGCTAACTGAAATTACCTTTAAACAAAGCGTGCAGTCGGGCCTTTTCCTCGTTGAGTTTTCAGCGCCATGGTGTTCTGTTCGCAAAGTTCACGACTTCTTCTTCCAAGAAGTGCCAGCCCGTTACCCCATAACGTTTAGGCTCTGCGATGTAGACAAGAACCCCGGTCTGGCTTCCAAACTGGGCGTTTTCAGCCTCCCCACCTGGATCCTTTTCAATGATGGATGCGAGGTTGATCGGTTCCTGGGCCATGATGCAAAAGACAATTTCTTGAAGTGTATGAAAGACCATTCCCAGACCCAGTCTGACTCCGGCGAATAGTCTCCCATACACTTCAGTTCCAGGAACAAATAACGGGGATCAACGGCGGAACCGTGAGTATCTTTACCCATGGCTTGAGTGTATTTCCACAAAACATACTTTGATTGTCAGGTTTTTTTGTAGTTTTTGGGGAAATTACCCGTGCAATCGGATATACTAAAAAAGAAAAATATCTTTGCAAGCCGTGGAGGGTGGCATGGGGCAGGAATTGTATGATCTGGCATTAGAGTATCATCGAGCTGAACCCGCTGGGAAGTTATGCATCCAGCCCACGAAAACACTGGCCACCCAAAGAGACCTGGCCATGGCCTATTCTCCTGGCGTTGCTGCTGCTTGTCGTCTGATTGAAGAGAATCCAAGAGAGGCGGCAGCCGTCACAGCGAGGGGGAATCTGGTTGGCGTGATCACCAATGGAACGGCGGTTCTGGGCCTGGGCGCCATTGGCCCTCTGGCCTCCAAGCCCGTGATGGAAGGTAAGGCGGTTCTCTTTAAAAAATTTGCCGGGGTCGATGTTTTCGACATTGAAATCGATGAACTGGATCCGGACAAGCTTGTGGATATCATCGTTGGATTGGAGCCCACTTTCGGGGGCGTCAATCTGGAGGACATCAAAGCGCCCGAGTGCTTTATTATTGAGGAAAAATGCCGTGAGCGCATGCAAATCCCCATTTTCCATGACGACCAACATGGCACTGCGATTTGCGTGGCTGCCGCCGTTTACAACGGCATGCGTCTGTTGGGTAAAGACATATCCAAGGTGAAGATCGTTGCGTCTGGCGCAGGAGCTGCGGCTCTCGCATCCCTGGACCTGTTGGTTCGCATGGGCGCCAAAATAGAGAACATTGTGGTTACCGACATTGCGGGCGTGGTCTATAAGGGGCGCGTTGAGGAGATGGACCCCTACAAGGCGCGCTATGCAATTGAAACCACAGCGAGAACCCTGGGCCATGTCATTGAGGACGCCGATATTTTCCTGGGCCTGTCGGCTCCGCGGGTCTTAAAGCCGGAGTGGGTGGCCTTAATGGCCGAAAATCCCATGATCCTCGCTCTGGCCAACCCAACCCCGGAGATCATGCCCGAAGAGGCCCTTGCCGTGCGTTCTGACGCCATTTTAGCCACGGGCCGTTCAGACTACCCCAACCAGGTGAACAACGTGCTGTGTTTCCCCTTCCTCTTCAGAGGCGCCCTGGACGTGGGCGCCACGGAGATAAACGAGGAAATGAAAATAGCGGCGGCCATAGCCATTGCGGATCTTGCACAAGCGGAAGCCTCTGATGTGGTGGCTGAGGCCTATGGCGATCACAGCTTGTCTTTTGGCAGGGACTATATTCTGCCCAAACCTTTTGATCCGAGGCTCATTCTGCAGGTGGCCCCTGCAGTTGCAAAGGCCGCAATGGACACAGGAGTCGCCAGTCGGCCCATTGAGGATTTTCAGGCCTATTACAGCCGATTGTCCCAGTTCGTCTACCAGTCCGGGCAGCTCATGGAGCCGGTATTTGCCGAGGCCCGAAGAAGTCCAAGGCGCGTAGTCTTTGCGGAAGGCGAAGACGATCGGGTTTTGAGCGCCATTCGGATTATCTTGGACGAAGGGCTCGCCCGGCCAACCCTGGTGGGGAGATCCGAAGTTATTCAGAAAACTGTGGATCGCTTGGGTTTAGGTTTCAAAATAGGAGAGCATGTAGATGTCATTGATCCAGAGAACAACCCAGATGCCGAAGCCTACGCGCAAAAGCTCTATCAACTGACTGCCCGCCAGGGCATTTCACCGGAAGTAGCCAAAGACCTTGTACATACGCGAACCACCGTATTAAGCGCCCTCGCTGTGGCCATGGGGAAGGCAGACGCCCTGATTTGCGGAT
>JBNKOV010000133.1:0-10334 GCA_050294955.1 Holophagae bacterium | reverse complement strand
CCACCTGGCCGGACCATATGCGCGCACTGCGTCAGAAGATGCCTCATTCCCTGATTTTGGTCCCAGGCTATGGCGCTCAGGGCGGGTCTGCGGAAGGCGTTCGCGCCGCGTTTAATGACGACGGCTTTGGGGCGCTCATCAACTCCTCACGAGGCATCCTGTTTCCACCAAATGTAGAAAGGGATGGGTTTGACGTTGTTGAGCAAGCGGCCCTGGCCGCGAGGGACGACATTAATCAAGCCATTGCCTGAACCCCTTGGCGCTTTAACTAAACCTTCTTGCCTGCCAGACGTTAACCCAAATGAGATCGTGCGGGGGCGCGGAGGATAAACATGATTCGATTGTTTTGGGTCTTCTTGTTGCTGGGCACTGCAGCTCAGGCAGAGATATTGACCCTTGAAGGCTTGCCCATCCAAATGGAGTGGGGCGATGTGAATGGGGACAGCCAGCCCGATCTGGTGGCGCTCATGTTGGTTAGCCAGACTGAAGGTTCGGTTGAAACCTGGTTTGTTGACGGAAAGTTGCAGGGTGTCTACGAGGACCATACTCAGCGAGAAAAGTACCTGGCCACCTGGGTCAAAAAAGGCGATTCCTGGGAAGAACAGGACCGCATGAATTTGGGCATGGCCACCATTTTGGGTTTTCATCTCAAAGACTCCAACATGATGCTTTGGGGAAATGAAGGCCTTACCCCGCATCATTGGAGCGAATCGGGCTGGCAGGCAAGCCAAACCCTGCCTACGCCGGGTTTGTTGGCTTCCGAAGGGGTTCACATGAGTGAATTCCCGTTTCTTCAGTCCGGTCCTTCAGGAGACGTGTGGGTAGTTCCCGATCTGAACGGAATCCACCTGATTCCGTTGAACCAGCCGGATGCAGGTTTTTTCAGGGCCTATCCAGAATCGGCCTTCCTGGACAATGGCGTAAACAGCAATAAACAGCAGATCACCCTCGCCATGCCCAAAACGTTGGATCTGGATGGAGACGGCGTAGGCGAACTCGTGTTCCAAGGACGCAAGCATCTCACTGCCTGGTCTTTAACCGAAGATGGACCGTCATACAATGCCTCATTATCCGGCAGGCTCGCAGACCTGAACGGCGATGGCCTTGTTGACCTGGTCAAGGAATACGAAAGCGAAATTGAGAAACGCAAAGATCTGCCAAAAGTGGAAACCCTCCTCAAGATTTACTACGCTGATGGACCGCTGAACTTTCCCGAGAAACCCGACAAGTCGCAATCCGTAGCCGGTCTCCTGGTGGACACGGAAGACTCTACAATCGCCATGCCCTATCCCTACCTGGACCTGAACAATGACGGTCGCATGGACATTGCAGGCATGGCCTTTAAATTGTCTCTTTTCCAAATTGCTAAAGTGGTGACAACCCAAAGGATTACCATAAAATTCCTGCTAAACCTGAGCTACCAGAAAGAGGACGGCGCTTTTGAAAAGCTGGCGAATGGTCCTTTTGAGATGAGCTGGAAGGTCAACCTGCGTAGGCTCCGCATGCCCGCCTTTGCTCAAATGGCCGCAGACTTCGACGGGGACGGCTGGCTGGACATCCTCATGGAAAAGAAAAACAAATTGGAAATTACGCCGGTCACCCGATCCGGTTTTCAACCCACGTTGAAATGGAAACGCAAATTACCCTCCTCCTTGAGAGACCCCGATCAAGTTTATGGACGAGACTTGAATGGAGACGGCAAAGCCGATTTTGTGGTGCTAAAGATTAAGGGCGGGCAAACGCTCTTGGGTGTGTTGGAGCAGGATCGATGAAATATTTTGTACTTATTATCGTTACGACAATGGCGGCGTACGCCGGCGAATCTGCGGCAAAAACCGTTCCGGCTCAAGAGGTGGATCCCGGCCAGGCGCTGGAAATCCCGGGCTATTTCAATCGACCGATCTTTCGGTGGGAAGACTTGGACGGCGATGGTGTTTTAGATATCTGGGTGTCCGACAGCGATTATCAAGTCTGGGTTTGCGATGGCCGGGGCAGCGTTTTTGAAAAACTTGAGTTTGAAAACATGGACATGCCCATTAAACCGGTGAAAACTCAAGAAGGTTGGCGTATTCAAGCCTGGCACAATGGCCAGATTCTGGAGCACCATCCAGAAAACGGATGGTTTGTTGCCCAGGATTTTAACGATTTTTCAAGGGTCCGGCCTGGCATGAGGCCTATCGATGGTGAAAAGCCGCTCATCCCCACCTACGATGGATACTGGATGATGGATGGACCCTGCGAGCAGGTCTTTAAGGTCATGCCCGCTGTTGAATTGGACAAGTACCGCATGAAGCTGACCTATGCGCGTCCCCAATGGACCGATATCAACGGAGATGGACAATTGGACCTGTTGGCCAAACCCCTTTTGTTTGAGCAACACTCCCAGGTTCGCATTTGGAGCGCACTGCGAGAGGGCGATGCATGGCGCAGCCAATGGTCATCCCTTGATTTTCCCAAAGAACTGAAGATCTCGGATTCCAAGTCCGGCGATTTGAATGGGGACGGCATTGATGATCTTGTCATACTCGGACAACCCGCCAACGAGATGTCCTTTTTCGATGAATTGAGCTTTGTGGTCTATCTCGGCGAGGGTCCGGGCCAATGGAGCGCCACGCCCATCCAGGTGCTTAAAACCAAACAGAACCTATGGCAAACTGGCCCCATTGAGGTGAATGAACGGGGGATTCTGCTCTATTATTATAAGGGCATCATCCGCTCTCATTTCCGCATGGACCGCTATCGCTGGAACAAGGCGGGCTTTATTGAACCCAAGCCAGAAACGGGAAAATGGACCCTAAAAGACGCCGACAGGGATTTCATCAACCTGGATTTCGACATTAACAACGATGGCTTGAAGGACATGATCCTTCAAGATGAAGAAGCAGTGCGGGCCTATTTTAGAGCCGATGAGGACATCCCCTTTGAGGAGAATAGAATGAAAGAGCTATCTCCCTCCAGCAGCGGTGAGCGAAGTTTTACCATAACCATAGGAGAAGACGAGGTTTCAGCGACAGGGAACATGTCTCTCAGGCTGAATCAGGCTCGTGGTCACAACTCTCTCGCTCTGGTCAACAAAGGTAAGCAGGCCTCTATCTGGCGACTCTCAAGAAAGGTCCATGGCCACTGGAAGCTAACCCGCATTCTATAGCAATAACCTGGTCACAATTGGCCTGAAAAATAAGGCTCCAAATAGAAAAAGCCCTGTTGCAAACAGGGCTTGACTTCTTTTGGTTTTCCAGAGTACCAGCTTATTTCTTGCCGTACTTTCTGCGGAAACGTTCCACGCGACCCTCGGTGTCCACCAGTTTCTGGGTGCCGGTCCAAAAGGGATGGCTGTCAGAGGTGATTTCCAGACGAACTTCATAATGCTGAACGCCGTCAATATCTCGCACCGTATCGGATTTCATAGTGGAAGCAGTAACAAATTCCGCGCCTGTGCTGGAGTCAACAAATACGACCGGATGGTATTCAGGATGAATGCTCGCTTTCATAACCGCTAATCCTCTAAACAAAAATTTGCCAGGCCTTGGCTAAGGCCGTAAGCGCTATATGATGCCACTTTCCGCAAGAAATGTCACTATAAAATTCTAAATAAGATGTTTTTTCAAGAAACACACCACCAGTCAACACCTTATCCCTACCCTAAAACCCCTTATCCCCCTTTGGCTTACCAGCCATTGCATCCTCACGCCACAACATCCTCAGCACATATCCCAAAGGCCAAAATCTTTGAGTTTCCTCTCTACAAAATGGTTTAATTCAGTGGAGACCTCTTCCGGCGGATCTTCAAACTCGACGCCGCAACCGCCAATCTCCCCCAGCGACATGGAGTGGACCACCTTCCCTTTTATACCTACTTGCAACTGTTGCAAATCGGCCAAATCAAAACGAATCCGATCGATGGAATCGCCCTTCCTAAAAACGGTTCCTGATTCCGAGTTCATGGCGATGAACATGCCTCCGGCCGATAAGCTGAGGACGGATACTGAGGAATGTTCCCGATCACTGTGCATGAAGGTTACCGAGCATTTCATGAAACCACGAATTGGCAATCGCCTGAATTTCCGTTTATTACTGTGCATTTCAAGTTTTCCTTTTTGCCTGGGAGCCTGAACTCCCTCATGCGATATGACGTTTCTTGAGAAACCATAGCAATGATTTCACAAAATTGGAAGTATTCTTTTCACCATTGCAGCCTTTCGGTGTTAAAAAAGGCAATAAGGGCCGCAAGAACTGGGGCCTGAGAGCCCTTGCTCAAGAAGTAAATCAGCAGATGCGCAAGCAGACGAATTACCCCATGCTGAAAGGATTCAGCAATGGAATTCCCGATTCTCCCGTTCGAATCTTCTCTTTTCTGCGACGCCTCCTCCAGAATACCGCTTCTGGCCACCGCGTTTCACGGTTATAGAGATTGAGGCGAAAGGACAGGTAGTCGTTGAAGGCCAGGTCCATGAGGTCGGCATAGGCGGCTGAGGCTTCACGGTTGCCCCGAAACAAAGTAACAATGGTGTCTTTGGCGTGAAATGCAGACAACAGAGGCGCGGTGATTCCTTGAGAACAGAGCGGATCGCACGAGAAGGCCGCGTCGCCGACCGCCAACCATCCCTTTCCAGAGAACCTTTCTAATCGCGTTGTCCCGGAATGCTTCAGCCGAGGCGCATCGCCCATGCGATAGCCATGCGTGCTGAGATGATTTCTGGTCCAACTGGAACGTTTCATCATGGCGCTCCAATGATGCATCGCCGTTTCCTTTTTGGACAAGAGGTCTCCATCGGTCACAAAAGAAGCGATGCGTCTTCCTTCTGGAGCGAGCGCCGAGTACCACCATCCATTTTCGATAGCTTCCACATTGGTAAAACTGTCTTTGTCCTTGTATCTGGGATCACCGTCCAACAGGCAAGATAAGACGGTTAATTTGTCCTTCACGATCCGGGACACGCCCAGCCGTTCAGCAAAGCGGGAAGCAACGCCTGTTGCGTCAACAACGAACTTAGCGGCAACCACCCATTGATCCATGGGCGAAGCCAGAGACAAGCGCCAGGAACCGCCTCCTGTTTTATCAACGGCTGTAATTCTCACCGGAGCGCAAACTCTGGCGCCGACATCGCCAACTCGCTGTATCAGTCTGTGTTCAAATAGATAACGATCAAGATGCCACGCGCAACCCAGTCCCTCATCCCGATAATCATGCTCAGTGGGTTCTTCCGATCCCCAGAAGGCGCGACTGCCAAAAGCGGGTAAATGGGCGTCTTTTACAAAACGCCCCCAAAGCCCAAGGGTTGTCAACATGGGTTTGGCGGCGGCGGGCAGACACTCCCCGTATTCACGATGGGGTCTGGTGGTTTCGTCAATCATGATAACATTCACGCCTGCTTCGGCCAGAAGCACGGTTAATGCAGAGCCAGCAAGGCCAGCGCCTATCACGACCACGTCCACAGACGAAGGTCGCGCCTGGCTCAGAGTATTGGGAGCACTCATTGAACTATTGCCTTTCGTTTGATCAAATGTCTACCGGGCTGATACGGTCATTTATAAATAGAGTAATTCAGCCGATTTTTAACCCAGTGCCTAATTAATCTCACGAACGATTAAGAACTTCAATACTTTTCTTGCATTTTAATGTAAAAATCTAAACCTCCGCCCCCTGACTATAATCCAGTATCACTATTTCGCGGCCCTGCGCGGCAAGAGATCCAGGAGTAAAGTACAAAGAATGGCGCCCGTTAAGCTGATTAAAGGATTCCATGGCCAGGCGAACTTGTAGACAGGTTGCCACCAGCCTTCCGGCAATATGGGTATATTTGAAAATGGCAATAGACAAAGAGCCCCGCAGATAGCGCCCCAAAACAGAGAACGGGCTCTGGTCTTCTGCCTGAAAAAAGCAAAAAGGAAAAGAGACAACAACGGCCCGGTGAACAGTGAAGTGAAAAAGAGAGCCTTACTCAGAAGTGACTGTTTTCCAGCAACACAAAGAAATGCAGCAAGGGTTCCGGCCACACCCCAAACCACAACCCAAAAGCGGGCTCTTTTCAAACGGCGTGAGTCTGGTTCATCCTCGCCGCCCGGAAAGAAATCCTGGACCGTGGTGTTGGAGAGCGCCGTTATCGCGCTGTCCAGGGAACTCATAGCGGCGGCAAAAATAGCAGCGGCCAACAACCCGGTCAAACCCGAAGGCAGCACCTCCAAAATGAAGTGGGGAAACACGTGGTTCACATGGGTGTCGGCCGGGAGCGAGCCCACATGCTTAACTGAATAATAGACATACAAACCTGCGCCCACCCAGAAAAAGACCAGGCCCACCAGGAGGCCCAGAAACGCTGAGAGGAAGGAAAACAGATTGGCCTCTTTCACATTGCGGCAGGCCATGTAGCGCTGGACGAACTGTTGATCGCATCCCCGAATTGCCACCTCGAACACCGTATAGACCAGACCTGCGGAAAGCAGGGTTCTGGCCTGGGCGGGGTCGAGAGACAGGTCCAGCCATTTGGTTTTTCCATGTTCGGCGGCAAGGGTCGCCATTTCTGAAAAGGAGCCAATTTCACCAGCGCAATACCAGAGCGCGGCAAGCCCGCCCCCCAGGAGCACCACAAATTGAAGCACATCGGTCCAGACCACCGCCTGGAGACCGCCAAACCATGTATAAACCACCGCCAGAACTGAGGTGAGCGCGATGGCGAGAAAAATGTGAATGCCAAAAATTTTGGAGAGCACAATGGCGGGTCCGTACAGTAGAATCCCGGTGCGCAGCAGGAGGTGACCGGCATAAAAACAGGACGCCAATACCCGTACCTGACGTGAAAATCGTTGTTCCAGAACCTCGTAAGCGGATGTGGCTTTTAGCGCTCGAAAACGGGGAATGAACACCACCGCCACAATGATAATCGCCAAAAAGGCGCCTATATTGCACATGAGATAGGTCATGTTGGCGGCGAAGGAATCGGCGGGATTCCCCAAAAAGGTGGTTGCGCTCACGGAGGTTGCGATAAGAGAAATGCCAATGGCGAACCAGGGCATTCGACCGCCGCCAAACATGTAATCCCCAAAATTGCGATTACGCTTGGAAAAGAAGATCCCCACGCAGGAAATAACCACAAGATACCCGACCAACGCCAGCCAGTCTAATAAGGTCATCATGGCCGCATGGTCTCAAACTGATTGCCGCCTGGATTGATCCAACTCATAAGACCTCCGAAAAGACGCAATTACCACAAGAAGATCATAGACGAGACTGACTTGGGGAGCAAGCATTCTCCCGCTTTTACTTGATATACCCCAACGACCGCATGGTCTCAAGCTCTTCAGGAGTCAGCTCTCCAATTTCGCCCGCGGTGACGCCTTTGCCCTTGAGATAGATTTCCATTCGAAGAAAGAGCTGGTCCCTTTTTTCGATATCCGTCTCCACCAGATTTCGGCGTTCTTCGGGATCACCCTCCAAGGCGAAGAGTTCAGCGGTAATCTCATCAAAATTTCTGGTTTGAATCAGTTTGTGATTCTCGCGCCAGACCGCTGCAATGCGGGGATCCTTTGCCTTTATTTGGGGTCCAAAAAAGAAGGACTCGGAAAAGACGGGCGTGCGTGGATCGCTAGAACGCAAATCATGGCCTTGCCATGTGTCGGGCGGTGTGAGACCCAGTACGGTTAATAAGGTGGCGGGCGCATCCACCAGAGAGCCCGGGGCCTTATGGCTCGCAGTCCCCAAACCCCGGCCAACCATGGCGAAAGGCACTTTAACAGCTTCTTCGTAAAGCGTATCTGCATGAAGCAGGCCCCCATGCTCGCCAAACTCGTCCCCATGATCCGAGACCAACGCAATGACCCAATTCCCCCGCTCAAGCAGGTCTTCCAAGAAGGGCGCCAACAGGAGATCTGTATAGGCTACTTCCTGGGCATACAGATTCTTGAGATGCTTCAAAGTGCTCTCGTCAAGTTCTTTACCATCGTTGTCCAGCAGCCATTGGGTGCTGCCCAGGCCATCTGGATCTTCTGCGTTATTGCGGGGAAGATAGGGGCAATGCACTTCATAGGTATGAAAGAAAATGAACATCGGTCCATTGGAATCTTCCTTCACTGCGTCGCGAGCCCGCTCCAAGTTTGCGGCCAATCTGGAGACTCGATCCGGGTCCGAATCCATCATGGAAGGCGGATCTTCCACAAAACGATGGAACCCCAGGTTCAAGCCAAAGGTGGAAGACACATAATTGCCCTCGGTGAATGCAAGGGTTTGATAACCCATATCTTGAAAAAATCCAGGCAGTGTTTTCAGTTCCGGCGATAATTTTTGACCCGGCTTCCGCACTCCGTGGGTGACGGGATAGAGAGAGGTGAGCAGCGATGCATGGGCAGGCAAAGTCCAAGGAGCAGGCGTGTAAACCCCGTCAAAGATCTCGCCGCGTTCAAATAAAGCCCGGGTTAAAGGCATGTGCTCTTTGGTGAAATGATCGTATCTCAAGGTGTCGATGCTCAGCAAGAGCACATTCGGTTGGTCGCTCTTCTTTCGAGCCTTCACATAGGGCTGGCCAAGATAAAGCGGCCCGCCCTGCCAGGAAAGTTGGATCGATTTCCCTTTTGGCCGTAGAGAAAGCACTGTCCAATCGGCAGGCTTGAGTGAAAACACGCCGAAACCTGCTATTTCCAGATCCACCGGCTCTGTGCCGGGGTTCCCAATATCCAGAATCAGCTCCCGACCACCAGGCGTCTCCAGCACATAACTCGGACCCAGAATCTCTTTCCCCTCGCAGGCCTGTCCATTCAAGCGAAAGGTGGTTTTGTTTTCCATCCGAATCGCGACCGCCGGCTCATGGTTACAGCGAGGCAGGAAGCACAAGACGCTCAATAAAACCATGGACAAGAGCCGCCGAGATTGAAGCATCAAAAACCATCCTTAATCTGGCGCATCGCTTCATAGGCCACAATCCCCACCGAGACGGCCAGGTTGATGCTCCGAATATTGCCATACATGGGAATGGTCCGCGCATTGGGCGCGTATTGCTCCAACAAGGACTCGGGCAAGCCTTTGGTTTCTTTGCCAAAAACAAGAAAATCGCCAGGTTTGTAGGAGGCGCGAGTGTAGGGTTGTTCGGTCTTGGTGGTAAAAAAATAGAATCGGTCTTTTTGGGGAATTTCCATCAACAGGGCGTCCAGACTGGGCATGCGGCGCCATTTCAAATAAGGCCAATAGTCAAGACCGGCTCGTTTGAGATGCTTGTCGGCCAGAGAGAAACCCAATGGCTCTATGAGCGTTAGCGTTGCATCCAACCCAACGCACAAGCGACCAATGGAGCCGGTGTTCCCTGGAATTTCCGGTTCTACCAAAACAATATTCAGCCCTTGAGAGTAGTCCATAAATCATGATCCCCAATGAAGCTTCGCAAAGCGCAAGAACGTAAATCAAACGCCTGCGCTTTGTCATTTTAGGGTTAGGCGAAGACAGATGCTAGATTTTTTTCCAGGTTTTGATAAAATGGTAATGCGTGGCAGATTTAAAATCTTTCAATTAATTAAAAATCTATATCCCCGTTGAATTGCATCAGGTGGATCATGTCCGCTCCCAAAACAGTAACCATGCATCATCGATTGTAGGCAAAATCCATAAAAATGACTAAAGAAAGAGTCGCCTCACTCCAAAAACAGGTCGAACATTTGACCCGGGAGCGTGACGCCTACGCCCAGGCGCTTCAGGCTTCCAATGTCGCTTTTATGACCAAGGTCAAAGAGCTGTCCATCATCAAACGTCATGCCGAACTGGTCCATTGGAATCTGGACGAGAAGCAATTATGCTTTGGGATTTTGGAGATCATCATAGACGAGACCGATACGGAAAATTGCTCGCTATGGCTGAAGGAGGGCGATCATATCACCCTGATAGCAGCTTGCGGACAGGACAATCAAGAGGCGGTCTACTTTCCAGAGAGGGACGATCCGCCAAGAACCCTGAAGCTGGGCGCTGGCGTTGCCGGTTGGGTGGCGTTGGATGGTCGCTCTCTGTTGGTTGACAATGTACATGTCTGTGAAAGGTTTATTCCCATGGAATCGGAAACATCGCGGAATATTAAATCGCTGCTGTGCTTGCCTATCAAAAGTCAAGATGATGTTCTGGGCGTGGTGAACATGTCCCATCCCGAGGCAGGCGCTTTCTCCCGGGAAAACGAGGTCATTATCCAGTTGATTTCAGATCAAGCGGCCCTGGCCTTTACAAACTATCACTTGTTTAAGGAGACTCAGACCTTCAACAGGATGCTGGAGCAGATGGTGACCGAACGCACCAGAGACCTGAAACAGAGTCAAGAGCGTTTTGACCTTGCAGTTGGTACGGGAAAGGTGGGCGTTTGGGATTG
>JBNKOV010000132.1:0-10431 GCA_050294955.1 Holophagae bacterium | reverse complement strand
TATTTCATCGTCAGCAGGCTCCATGGGCAGATCTATCATGCCGCCCCAAAAACGGGGGTGTTCCAGTTCAATAGTGCGTCCCATGCCCCAGAGCACCGATTGGTTTAAGGATTGTTCGTTGGGCGCGCCTCCGGCTCCAGTGGCCCCTCTTGTAATGAACCATAATTTGGGATCCTGACGCTTATGGTCCATTGAAACCAGGGTTTGCAACAGGTTTAATGCCGCGATGCTGACTTTAAGCGGATCGACGCCTTTTAAGCTCCACAGGAATAAGACGCCTGTATAATCCCCAGCGCTCAAAAGCTCGAAATAGAGCTCCTTATGCTGTGGCGGCAATCTACGGGCGTTGGGTCCCTCAAGAGTTCGGGCCGAGTCCATGAATACCCGAGTGCATGGCTGTCCCCGTCGCTCCAGTTCTTCCACAATGGTTTGGGATATGGAGCTGGCGTCATCAAAAATGAGCCAGTGCCGGTTGGTTTGTTCAACTTTTTCAAGTGGCTGCCTGCCTTTGGGTTGCCAGTCAACTTCATAGAGATGGTCTGTAATCAGATTCTTTTCGGCCCGGCGCAGGGATTCTCTGTCCAGAGTTTTAAAAACCAGTTTCTCCGCTCTTATGATGCGCTGTCCCTCAGTGTTGAATATGTTTATGTTTGCATCTACGATGTCGTCTTCTGATTTGGAGAAATTGGCTTCCACCCACAAATCGGACGATCGAATTCCGGAGTACAGGAGTTTGCCCAGGCTTTGAAGGGAGAGGACTCTTTCGGTTTCGTGGGGTTGTGATCCCGCTCTAACCAGTCGGGCAATGGCCTCTAGCAAGATTGGATGACAGATGTATTCGCCT
This sequence comes from Holophagae bacterium, assembly GCA_050294955.1. Lineage (GTDB taxonomy): Bacteria > Acidobacteriota > Holophagae > Acanthopleuribacterales > Acanthopleuribacteraceae > JBNKOV01. The sequence goes on along the minus strand of JBNKOV010000132.1, from coordinate 9,587 downwards.
TCTCCTGCAAGTTCATCGGGCAATTTGATTCTGGCGAGAGTGCCCCGTGTGGTGTAGCGACAATCCTTGATGACGTTGTATCTGGGACCGTAGTAGATGATAGCGTCTTCTTTTATCAGCTCCAAGGCGTTTTTTCCTTTGCTGAACCGGGCCTGCAGACGATCGATGTCTATGGCGGTTTCGGGTTGTTCCAAGGATTCGGCAATGGTTCCCTCCATGTGCCTTTCCCAGTTCTTACCTTCATCTGTTTTGGAATAACATTGGAACCCTACCAGGCCCTTATCATTCTTTGACAAAATAAGTTGGATGTTCTTAAACTCTACTTTTGGAATGATGATGGGTCTGTATCCCTTGACATCCATGATGGTAAGTTTGGTAACGCCAAACCATTTGGCGGCGGCATACAGAGCCATTTCCAAAATGGCGGTTTTAGGAACATGGGCAACATCTTGAATGAGGCGCTCCCCGAGAAAGGGGAGAGAGTTTACGGAAATTCTATTTTGGTAAATGGTGTACCCCAAAGGGGTTGAAATCTCCGTGCCCAAAAGCGGGTGAAGGGCTGTGGATGTGGGTGGCGTTGCAAGCCCGGTTCTGGCCTGAGACGGCTTGGGTTTCAGTCGGTAGGTTTCCCGTTGCCATGCCAGCGGCGGCAATGTGACCTGTCTGCCGCCTTCTGGGTAAATCAGTTTCCAGTCAACAGGATGGCCCAGAGTATAGAGTCTTCCCAGTGATTGCAACATGGTTACTCTTTCCGCCTGATTCATCCTGATTGAAGGTAGAATGGCCGCTTCCTTGCCCTTTTCAGAGAGGGTTTGTGATATGGCTTCTGCAAGCACTGGTTCTGCGCCAATCTCCAGGAATATTTCATGAGCGGCGTCCGCCAATTGGGAAATAACTTTCGAAAAATGGGCAGGGGCTTCAAAATTTCGGCCCCAATAACCCGCGTCAAAATCCCAGCCTTCATTACGAGTTCCCGTTGTGGACGAATAAATAGGCATGGCGGGCGGTTGATGGGAAAGGCCGCGAAGACTCTTTCGCAAATGGGCCGTCATGGGTGAAGGGGAGTTGATATGGTACGTTGGACCGGGCAGAACCTGATACTTGATCTGGTGATCGCTGAGGTTTTTTTCTATATTGACCAGAGCCTCTTTGGTGACGGAAACTGCTGTTGTACCGCTAGAAAGCAGCGCTCGAATTTTTACGCCTGTCCGGTTTTCAATCCTTTTTGACACCTCTTCCTCTCCCGCATAGACGAGTAGAGTCCGGCCTGCATCTCCATTGGCTACCTGCCATTTGCTGCGCTGATGAACCACGCGCAATCCCTCTGACAGGGTAAGCACGTCCGCAATGCAGGCGGCGGCAATTTCTCCGGTTCCCAATCCGGTAACCGCATAGGGGTGAATGCCCCACGACCGCCATAATCGGGCAAGGGCCATTTGTATGGAGAAAAAGGCTGCTGGGAGTAGGCCCGGTTCTGGATTTTTGGGCGGCTCCAGAATGGCCTGAATGAGGGAGTGTTCTGAAAACTGATGATAGAGAATGTCGCATTCCTCAATAATGGCGCGGAAAAGGGGTTCCTTTTGGAAGAGATCGCGACCCATGCCTGGCCATGCTGAGCCTACGCCAGAAAAGACAAAGACAATCTTTGCAAGGGCGCCTGGCGATTTCTGGCCTGTTGCCAGCCCCGCTTTATCTCCCTCTTTGAAGGCTTGGAGTCGGCCAATCAATTCATTGCGAGATGTGCCTACGTAGGCAGCTCTATATTGGTGGTGGTTCTTCTTAACACAGGTGGTATAACAGACATCCTGTAGGCTGAGATATTGCTTCTTCTGCAAAAATTCCAACAGAGATTTGCCGTAATCCACCAGAGCCTTGGGAGTGTGGCCCGAGAATACAAATGGGTAGGCCTCCAATTGGGGATCGAGCTGGGTTCTAGCTGGCGGTAGTTGAATGCCTGGTATGTCTATTTCCTTCATATCGGTGGGATGCAACCGTGTCCATTGAACGGGAAATCCACATGTATATAACCGGGCCAGACTGTCCAACATGCAGGCTCGGCCGTCTTCCCCTCGAATCATGGAACCAAGGGCCAAGCCTGTTGCTCCGGCCTGTTTCATACATCCTTCAACCGCCGACGTGAGCAGAGGATGGGGGCTGAGCTCCAGAAAGTGGGTGAAGCCGGCATCAAGCAACCAGTTGATGGACTGAGAAAAGAGCACCGGCTTCCGGAGGTTGCGAACCCAATATGATGGACCGTAGTCGTGACCGTCTAGCGGTTCGGCGGCGACAGATGAGACCATGGTTACCGATGCGTGCGTAGGTTGGAGACCCTGGACGTTTTCGAAGAGCTGGCTGCAAAGAGGGTCCATCTGATGGCTGTGGCTGGCGACATCGACCTTGATTTCCCGGGCAAAAAGTCCACGGTTCTCAAGGTCTTGGGTGATTTTTTCCACAAGAGCGGGGTCGCCGCTGATGACAGATGAATTCAAGCCGTTGCAGGAAGCCAGGCACACCTTATCTGAAATACCCGCTTCAATAAGGGTTTGTTCCGTTTTCTCTCTGCCCAGGCCGATGACCGCCATCTTCCCCTGGCCGGAAACGGTCCTGAGTAATTGGCTGCGGTGGACGATAACCCGGGCCGCATCCAGCAGGCTCAGAATGCCGCTGATATAGGCCGCTGCAACTTCCCCCATGCTGTGGCCAACCACCGCGTCGGGTTCAATGCCCCAATGCTCCCATAGGGATGCGAGAGCCACCTGAATAGCGAAGAGAGATGGTTGAATTACGTCAACCTCGTCAAAACGAGAGGCCTTTCCGTCTTTTGATAATTCTTCCAACAGTGACCAATCTGTGAAAAGCGCAAGCGCTTTGTCGCATTGCTCCAGCTTGGCCCGAAAAATGGGTTCGGTTCGCATGAGTTCACGTCCCATGCCTATCCATTGCGAGCCCTGACCGGAGCAGACGAAGGCCAGTTTCTGGGGTTTATCACATTTCTCACCCTCCCACAGTCCCGTGCTGGGGTGTCCGCTTAAATAGGCGTTCAAACGATCAAGCAACGATGCGCGATCTTTGAAGAGGATGCCAATACGACTTTTTCCCGAAGACAGCCGTGTGGATGCAGTATAGGCCAATCTAGATAGGGGAATGGGTTCGTCTAGAATTGCGGTTCTGATCTTTCTGCAATGGTCGAAAACCCCAGCGCTTCCTTCGTCCGACAAGGGAAGGAATCGGGTTGTTTCAAGAGGCAATTCGCTGAGGACCACATGGCAGTTGGTGCCCCCAAAACCAAAGGAGCTAACACCGGCCAGAGCGGGTTCATCCTCACCGGGCCATGGCCCCAATGTGCTGTTTACTTTTATATTAAGCGACTCAAATGGGATATGAGGGTTGGGTTTTTGGAAGTGAAGGCTTGGCGGAATCTGCCGGTGTTTTATTGCCAGTATCACTTTAATCATGCCAGCAATTCCGGCGGCTGCCTCCAGATGACCCATATTGGTTTTAACCGAACCGATGCGCAGAGGGTTAGCGCTTGTTCTTCCCACGCCCAGCACAGCTCCCAAGGCTTTGGCCTCGATGGGGTCGCCCAAAATAGTGCCCGTTCCGTGGGTTTCTACATAGTGAACCGTGCTGGGGTCTATGCCGCCCAGGCGATAGGCGTCTTCTAAAACCGCTTCCTGAGCTTGTGGGTTGGGCGCGGTCAGACCGTTGCTGAAACCGTCGTTGTTCATGGCGGAAGAGCGAATGACGCAATATATTCGATCCCCATCGGCCAATGCGGCGGATAGGGGTTTCAGGGCGACCACACCGCCGCCTTCGCCTCGAACATACCCGTTTGCCCTTGAGTCGAATGCTTTGGATCTGCCATCCGGAGACATGGCGCCGAATTTCGACATGGCCACGGTGCTATGGGGCGCCAGGACCAGGTTAACGCCGCCAGCGAGGGCCAGGGTGCTCTCGCCAGATCTCAAACTCCGAACCGCCAGGTGAATGGCGACCAGGGATGATGAACAAGCAGTGTCCAGGGCAAGGCTGGGTCCCTGGAAGCCCAAAGCGTAGGAGACTCTATTGGCGATGATGCTGTAGTGGGAGCCCGTTGCGGAATGTTGGGATATGTATTCGGTTCCTGTCTGGTCAAGCAGAGATGCGTAATCGTTCCAGATAGCGCCGAAAAACACACCCGTCCTGGAGCCCTTCAGACTGCCAATCTGGCACCCCGTATCTTCCAGCGCTTCCCAGGAAAGTTCCATCATCAGCCTTTGTTGAGGATCCATCTGAATGGTTTCGCGAGGCGAGATGCCAAAGAAACCCGGGTCGAAATCGTAAACATGATCAACGAACCCGCCCCATCGGGTGCTCATTTTTCCTGGTTGTGTGATGTCTTCGTCGTAATAGTGGTCCAAACTCCAGCGTTGATTGGGGACCGTGGCAATCGCGTCGATCCCGTTGACCAGCATGTTCCAGTACTCTGACGGGGTATTGGAGCCACCAGGAAAACGGCAGCTCATGCCTGTTACCGCAATGGGTTCGTCTTCGGCTCTTCTGCCAACCTTGCCAACAGGCGGACCCTGTTTATGGGCTACCTTGGCCTCGCCTCCCAGATGTCTGCTTAGCTCGCGAATGGTGGGGTAATCCCAAACCACGGTGGCCGAAAGGGGTCTGCCAAGGGCGGTGGCCAGGTCTGCTATAAGCGCGGTGGCTTGAGCCGATTTGAGGCCGTATCGACTGAAACGTTCATTGAGGTCGAATCCGTCTGCGGGCAATTGGAGAATTTGAGATAATTTGGCGCTGAGCCACGCCTGAATAGCGTCAGCTGTATGTAGGGTCGATGACCCTGAATCTTGCGACATTGCTCCCCCTCTCTGCCGTTGCAATGCAACTTTAAGAAAATAAAATTTTTAGTGAGTACGCATTTGATAAAACATCGATCTTAAGCTGAAAAAAATTTTAGCATTTTTTAGGGGAGCTTGAAAAGGGTAATTGAGCTTTCATTCCACAGTTCTGGAAATCATACCATTTGCGAAAGGGCAGGGCAAATCATGGCCTTAGATAGATGTCTTTGAATCTTGTGAGCTTAATGGAACTAGTTTGTGGTAATTCATCTAAAAGATTGGCGATTTACATAGTTTGTTTTATTACTAGGTTGTTGTGTATTTCATTAGTATCGATTATTTCTGTCTTTGTTGGGGTGGTATGTCTGTTCTTTTTGTGTGCTAGGTCTTTTTGTGGGTCTATTTCCCTCAGTGATCATTTTGTAGAGGTTTTGAGTTTTTTGGAGTCCGCTCGTATCCTTGTAGGATGTTTCGGGATCCACAGCCTTCCACGCAAAGGCGAGCTGGTGGCAGAGCATGCAAGGAAATTTGCGGCAACTCTTTGGGCGCCTCTGAGGTGGCTGAATATCGCTTTATGAATCCAAACTCGCCTTTTACAGGAGGTTAGACCTTGAAATGAGACAGTTTGAGACTCAGGCGTTCAGTGAGCTGCTCCAATTTATTTGCGGACGAGGAAATATTTTTAATATCGACCACCGATTCGTTTGTAAGTTGTTTCATGGTCTCAATTCGTTGAAAGAAGAATTCGCTTTGTTGAGATTGCTCTTCGCAGGAAATGGCGATATCTTGTACCAGTTCGGTGAGGTTTTCAGAACTATCAAGTATCTGGTTTAACGCCGAACCCGCTTGCCCTGCCAGACTTTTTCCCTGCTGGACCTGCTCGCTGCCTACTTCCATATTGGAAATAACGCCCTGAGTTTCTTCTTGGACGTTTTGAATCATCCGCGTGATCTGTTCGGTGGCTTGAGCGGTTTGGTAGGCCAGATCCTTGACCTCTTCAGCAATAACCCCAAAGCCTTTACCGGCTTCCCCTGCGTGGGCGGCTTCAATGGTGGCGTTCAAGGCCAGGAGGTTCGTTTTATTGGCGATATCTTGAATAACGGAGACAATGGCCCCAATTTCGGTGGATGATACAGCCAATTTAGAAATGGCCCTGGCGGATTGGTTGACCACTTCAGCAATCTCTTCAATCTTTCTGACGGTCTCTCCTACAACTCGACTTCCTTCCCGTGCTATATTCCCATTATCCCGGGCAGCTTCGGAGGAATGCCTTGCGCCTTTGGCGTTGGTGGAGATACTGTTCACCAGGTCTTTTACAGATACCGAAATTTCCAATACTTCGTCTTTTTGCCTCTCTGCGCTTCTTGACAATTGTCCCGCCGCTGAAGCTATTTGTTCTGAGGATCCAACGGTCACTTCAACGGCTTCGGTAACCTCTTGAACTGCGTCATGCATATGGCCCACGGCCCGGTTGAACCCGGTGCATAAGCGACCGATTTCATCTTCGTCTAAAATTTCCAGTTGGGCTGTCAAATCGCCGCTTGCCAGATCTTGCATTTCAATCAGGATTCGATCGACGCTTTCATGAAGATAGGCGTTGATATTTTTTGCTTCCTGACTGGCCTCTTGGGCCTGTTTCAAAGAGGCGTGCGCATGGGTGAAAGCTCGGTCATTGATAAAGTCAAAGGTTTTTGCGGTGAGGGCAAGAAGCAATACGCATCCGAAATAATGAAACCAAACCAGAAGATGGCGCCATTCTTCATCCTCCGGGGCCTGACTGATGAGATTGGGAATGGAAATGTTTAGGAGTTCAGCGCCAAAGGCCAGAGTCAGCGCGCCTAAGGCGACAAAGAGCCAGATTCGACCCGCTTTCTCACCCACTATGAGGGTCATAAAAACAGGACAAATCGCCCACCAGGGGTTTGCGCTATAGTTTGAACCACCACTTGAAAACGTGATGATGGCCATCATGATAGAATAACTCAAGGCAAAATAATGGGCCGTTTTCTTCAACTTCTCTGTGGAACGAAAGTAGAAGGGGAGCCACCATACTGTCACGACTTCGGCAAGGATGGCAAATCCGCCAATATAATTTCCTACCATGAAGTACAGAATATTGTACAAGCTTCCAAAGCAACCTAATGAAAACATGCTAATAACGAGGATTCTTGACCTGGTATAGAATCCCAGTTTGCGACCTTCTCTTCTTTCCGGGACAAATGATTCAATAAAATCCTTTAATTTCACAATATACCTCTTTCCCAATATTTAGAACAGGTGGCTGCCCGACAGGGTGTATCGGATGATTTGACGGGTCTTTTTGTGAGGGGCGCCGAATTTGATAGCGCAAGTTCTCTCCATAGGGAAGAAAATCGGTTTTGCAAGGGCATCCAGTGCGAAGGTTTGAGGAAAAAAGCCGACAAAAACGAAGCTGGAAGGATCGTGTTGGAGAAGAAGAATGGTTTCATTTGTGAAATCTCTGCCTGGTTGGAGACCATCCAAAGTCTGAAAGACTGGAAAACTGGTGCTTAGCGGGTTGGTGTGAAGTTGTCGCCGGCGAACATCCAGCTACAATTTTTTAAATATTGAACTTTAGGAAATGATCCTGGTTGGAGCAATTTGTCCAATTTGGATAAGAATGCCCCTTGAGTATGCTAATCCTGGTTATCGGTAAATTTGCAGATAATGTTTATAGTGTTGTTGTGTGAATTTTTTCTGCACAGAGTTTTGGCTCTGAGGGAGTTTCTGGTTGTGCTTGGTGAATCTTGAAATGCCGCGAGTGGGCTTTGGTTCAGCAACAAAACCTGAAATTTCTCATTCGGGCTAAATCTCTTTAATATAATGGCCTGTTAGGGATTGTCGGCAGGCAGACATTTCTGTTGGGTGGCCTTGGTAAACCAGGTTTCCCCCTGCGTCGCCACCTTCTGGACCCAGATCTACAACGTAATCTGCTCGGCTGATGATCGCCTCGCTGTGCTCTACAACAATGAGAGTGTGGCCTTGATCTGCAAGGTCGTTCATGATGGCTATCAGGTGGGACAGGTCGTGGAAGTGCAGGCCCCTGGTGGGTTCGTCAAATAGATACAACCGGGATTTCTGACTTTGGCCTCCCATCAGTAGTTCGCCGACCAATTTCAGTCTTTGCGACTCTCCGCCGGAAAGCGTATTGGAGGGTTGGCCCAACTTCAGGTAGCCCAATCCGGCTTTCTCCAGCAAGACCAGAGGCGGTTCAATTTTGGGGTCGTCTTTAAATAAGCTTCGCGCACGGCTAACATTCATTCCCAGAACGTCTGCTATGGAGAACCCCCGGTATAGGCAACTCAACGCTTCGTCATTAAATCGTCGGCCTTTGCAGTCCTCGCAGGTTGACCAGGTTTCGGGAAGGAAATCCAATTCGGTTTTGATTTGTCCCATGCCGCTGCACGTTTCACATCGTCCACCTTTAGAATTAAAGGAGAAAAAGCCTTTTCGCCATTTCTTTGCCTGGGCGGTTTCAGTTTTTGAAAAAAGGGTTCTAATATGATCACTGAAGCCCAGGTAGGTTGCCGGGGTGCTGGAGGGTGTTGCGCCGATTGGTTTCCGATCAAGGGTGATCACGGTTTGAAAGTGGTCTAACCCCATGATGTCTTTACAACCGACTGGACCGCCGCGTCTTGCTGATGCAGCCACGACGTCAAAGACGAGCGATGATTTGCCGCTTCCAGATACGCCTGTAATCGCGATGACGCCGCCTGAGGGAATGCATAAGGTCAGGTTCTTTAGATTGTTGGCCCTTGCATCTATTATTTTTAAGCCCGGTTTTAAGTCTCTTTTGGAAATAGGCGCTGGTTTGCTATTCCTTGCGAGGTATTGTCCGGTGAGCGATTGGGTGCAGGCCATCACCTCTTGCGGCGTTCCCTTTGCGATTATCTGACCGCCATTTTCTCCTGCGCCTGGACCCATGTCAAGGATATGGTCTGCTTCTCGAATTATCGCTTCGTGATGCTCAACCACTACCACGGTGTTTCCCTGGTCTCTCAGGCCTTTTAATACCTTGATAAGAGATTGGACATCTCGAGGATGTAGGCCGGTCGTGGGTTCATCCAAAACGTAAACTACCCCTCGCAGGCCGCCTCCCAATTGCGCCGCCAGACGAACCCTCATGGCTTCGCCTCCAGAAAGCGTTTCGGATTGTCGATCCAAGGTGAGGTAGCCCAACCCCAAATTTTGAAGGGCTTTGAGTCTATCAGTGATCTCCTTTGTCATATCTGAAGTTAATGGATCATGTTCCAGACCCTTAAAAAAGATCTGGGCCTCTTCAACCGATAGAGAGCGAAGCTGGTAGATGTTGCGGCCCTGATACGCCACTTCCAGAAATTTTGGTTTAAGCCTCATGCCCTTGCAGGTTGCGCAGGGAATTTGGGAGAGCAGGTCTTTAAGGGCATCGCCTCTTTTGTCGTTTCTCTTGCGAGCAAACTCTTCATTCACAAGGTTTTGAAATCCCAACCACTGTGTTTCCCACGTATGGGCGCCCTTGCGGTTCTTTCGTTGATAATGCCACGTTGCCAGATAACATTTTTCGCCAGTGCCTTCCATGGCAATTTCTTTGGCTCTGGCGCTCAACTTTTCCCAACTTTCGTCGAAATTCAAGTCGAGTTCCTTGCCAACGGCCCTCAAAATAGCCAGGTGCTGACCCTTTGGATCTCCATAAAAGCGTCCGGTTTTATGGCCCGACATGGCGCCTTCGAAAAGGCTGAGTTTTGGATGAGTGATGAGCTT
>JBNKOV010000131.1:0-10457 GCA_050294955.1 Holophagae bacterium | reverse complement strand
CTCTCTTCTTTCTTCTCTCATTGTCGCCATTTCTTAGCGCAAGCGATGATTATGACCTTTGGAGAAAGGCTCGAAAAGCCTGGCACGGGGATGAGTTTCAGGCCGCTGCCGAGGCATTCCAGGGAATTATTGAAAATCATCCCAAAAGCCGATATCGCTGTAAGAGCGGGTACTATTTAGGCTATTGCTATTATCAGCTGGGCGACAAAGAAAAAGCCTTTGACATACTCACTCAATATGCCGCTGATTCCACCTGTCCTACTGAGACTATTGCTGATGCTAAAGACAAAAGATTACAGATTGCCTATGAATTGGCCAGGAAAGGTGATAAAGATTATAAGCGCATACTCATTGAAAGTCTTAAAGATGAAAGCCTTGACGCCAGATTTTCCGCTGCCGTTTTCTTGAGCCAGTTAGACGATGGCTCCGGTATCGCCGTTTTCTTTGAAGTTCTTGAAAAAGAATTTGATACCGATCTTCGCGAAATTGCCATGAAGCATATTCTCAAACTGGGGTCCAAAGAGGACAAAGCAAAGCTTGAAGAGATCATCAAACGGCAAAAAAGTCAGATGACCGGCAAGCCCAAAATGATCCGTCTCATTATCCGTGAGTTGGATACCGGCAATGAAACGAAAGTAAATTTGCCTATCGGTCTCTACAATGTGGTCATTAAATCCCTTTCCGATGACCAGTTGGATCTTATCCAGGAACAGGCTGGCATTGATTTGCGCAAGCTTGAGCTGAACCTGGAGGAATTACCCAAGGGCAAGGTCATTTTCAGCGTCGTGGACGGTAAGCAGGAAATCAAATTGTTCTTGGACTGACGGAGGCAATTCCAAACCGTGAAAATCGTCATATTACCATTTCTACTAACCGTGTCTTTGGGCCTTGTGGCTATGGATGTTTCTTATTTCAAGGGAGTCACGGTCTCTTGTCAGGGTTATGGTAGAGTGTGGGGTAGTGACGAGTTCGCAAGGGAGCTGGATCGTCTGAAATCTCTGGGCGCCAACAGTGTAACCATTCATCCTTATGCTCGAATTCATGAGGATGGTCGGGTCTCCTGGCGGGATTGGGAATCGGGTAATCCGCCCCAATATATTGTGCGCCCCATTCGGGAAGCCCATCAACGTGGCATGAAGATAATGATCAAGCCGCATCTCGCCTATTGGGGGAGCCCCTTCTCTTGGAGAGGAGATATTAAATTCAGCGATCCAGAGGCAAAGTCATTGTTTTACGACTCTTATGCCAGATGGATCATAGCCTTGGCAGAACTGACATCAGATACAGACCTTTTCGTAGTGGGAACAGAACTCAAGCAGATGACCGGTGATGAAGCTCAGTGGAGAAGTATTATTCAGGCTGTCCGAAGGGTTACGAAGGCGCGATTGACTTATGCCGCAAACTGGGACCATTTTGAGTCCGTCCCTTTTTGGGATCATCTGGATCTGATCGGTGTTCAAGGTTATTTTCCAATATCGAAAAAACCAAACCCCGCTATCTCCGACCTGGAAGAAGGCTGGCAGCCAGTTTTAAACAAATTGAAGGCTTTCCATTCTAGGGTCGGACGCCCTGTCATTTTTACGGAATTTGGGTACAATCGCGCATTAAACACTGCCGCTGAGCCTTGGAGCTATCAGCAGGACACTCACCCTGAGGCTGAACAGCTCCAGGCTCGATGTCTGAATGTGGGTTTAACGCTATTGGGTAGGGAGCATGCCTGGTTTCATGGCGCTTTTCTTTGGAAGTGGTTTGTTGGACCGGCCTCTTATTCTAACTTCTACCTGGATACGCCAACAATGCGAGATGTTATCTCTCAGGCTTGGCGTTAGGCAACGGTTTCCCTTCGTACTGCTTGGGGATCACTTCTTTTTTCGCCAGGTCACATTATATAAATCCAAACGTCGGTTGGCTAGATTTCGCACGCTACCTTGGAAACGAAGCTCCTTAAGCAGGTCCAAGTCCAAATCCAGGATTAAACTCATTTCCGTATTTGGCGTTGCCTCTGCCACGACCGCATCATGTGGAAATGCGAAATCCGACGGTGAAAATACAGCGCTTTGACTGTATTGAATATCCATATTGCTAATATTGGGGATATTTCCCACCGAGCCTGTTATGACCACATAGCACTCGTTCTCGATAGCTCGGGCCTGAGCGCAACGGCGAACCCTGAGATATGCGGCTTTGGTGTCTGTCCAATACGGAACAAAAAGAATTTGTACGCCTTTGTCGGCCAGGATCCTGGAAAGTTCGGGAAACTCAATATCGTAGCAAACTAGGATGCCAACTTTGCCAACATCCGTGTTAAACACTTTCAGCTGATTTCCGCCCTTCAAGCCCCAGTAATGGCTTTCATCTGGTGTAATGTGCAATTTATACTGGCTGTCCAGTGAGCCGTCCCGCCGGAAAAGGTAGCTGGCGTTGTGCAGAATGTTTTCCTGATAGACAGGCATGCTTCCCGCCACAATGTTGATGTTGAATTGAATGGCCAATTCTTGCATGATGGCGCAGAGTTCTTCCGTATAGCCCGCCAGGTTTCGAATGGCGTTTGCATCATCTTTCCCACCTGACAACGACATGAGCGGTGCATTAAAGTACTCTGGGAACACAACAAAATCGGCATTGTACCCAGCCACAACATCCACGAAATATTCAACCTGATCTCTAAAAGCTTGGAAAGTGGGTGCTTGGCGCATTTGCCACTGAAGGGCCCCAACACGCACCACGCTTTTCATTCCGCCGATCAGCTTGGGTTTCTGCTCATAATAGATATTACTCCACTCCAGGAGAACAGCAAAGGATTTGGACTCAGAATCCTCAGGCAGATAGCCCTTTACGACCCTGCGAACATGAAAATCATTAGCGAGTTGGAAACTGAGAATGGGATCGTGAATTTCCTTGTTTGCCACATGCCTTATGTATTGCTGAGGAGTCAGTTCCGCCTCATAATCCTTGTATTTCGGAATGCGCCCCCCAACTATCATTCGCTTGAGATTCAATTTCTCAACCAGTTCCTTTCTTGCGTCATAAAGACGCCGACCAAGCCTTAATGATCGATAATCGGGGTGAACAAAAAGATCCACTCCGTAAAGCGTGTCTCCGCTGGGATCGTGAGTACTCAAGGAACCTGATCCGGTAATATCGTTATAAGTGTGGTTGTCTCCATATTGTTCGTAATCTACGATCATGCTTATAGCCGCAGCAACTAGGACACCATTGTCTTCAATGCAAATCTGGCCCTCAGGGAAACGAGCAAGCTGGGATTCAAACTCATCCCTTGTCCAAGCTCCTCCCATGAATCCATAGACTCGATCCATAATCACTCTTACTGCCTGATAGTCATCAAGGTGAGTATTTCGAAGCGCCAACCGGGTTTGGGTTTTTTGGGCTTTTTTTCTTTTTTTGGGTTTCTTGGAACCAGGCATTGATGATTCTCCTCCTCAGCGTCCTCGTCTAGTACTTTACTCTAAATTTGGGAGAATCATATACTCATATTTATCTTTCAAGAAACTAGGCGGTTCCCATGAGGTAAGCTGGGCCGCTGCCTTCTTTTGTGGGTGTACCCAAAATGAGACAATAAAGGTGTACCGTGCTTGGACAATTTGGTTCAACGCTCCGAAAGCAATATGCTTAATATTTCCTGTGCTTTAGGGTGGCGTTTCCGTGGTTTGGCTTTATTTTTTCAGGTTTGGCATCATCCATGCTTTACTATAATAGCGATGTTGTGAGAACGAAGGAGTGGTCCAATGAAAAAAATAGTATTGATCCTTATAGCTGTTGGCTTTAGCTTCCTGGCGCCAGCGGGTGAAAAGCTTTATCCAGTAAGAAAAAGCGCAGGCGAGCCTCGGCCGATGGAGCCTCGGGGGAAAAGAGAAGGAGAGGTGGCCCGGGTTGTTCCCCACATGGCGGTTAACTCTGAGTGGACCTCGGAACTCATTATCCGAAGCGATTCCGATCTTTATGTTCAGGACCTTCGCTTGGAGTTTTACGATGCCGACGGCTACCTGGTTAAAGCAACCTTTTATGACTCATTCGGAGATGTTTATACAACAGACGTCTTCGGTATCCCCGACCTTCAGCCCGGTGAAGTATACGCTTTGGACTTTGACGTCCTACAGGGGGCTCGCAACATGCAGATCCATGTTGTGACCAATGAATTGGATGTGGAATATGGCTTGGAAGGCAAGTACAACAGATTCCGGGGCGGTTCAAAAATTGCCGCTGTAGGTGTTCCAGTTGTAGCGCCCGACAACATTTTCAAATTGAACTTGGATCAGCGCTATGATCCAATCACTGGCAACAAACGGTTTCGCGGTATTGCAGTGAGTAATGTAGATGGGCTGGACTGCCATTGCGACATAACGCTCTATAATCAATACGGCGATTCTAAAGACGATTTTGGGGTGAGTTATCCTACATTAAGCATGTCTGTTCCGGGGTTTGGGAAATGGGTTGGCGATACCTATGCCCTCTACCCTGACATCGATCAGCTTCTGTCTGATGGCATGGGTTATTTGCTCTTTGAATGCGACAATCCCGCTTCCGTTTTAGGTCTTGCCTTTGAAGAAAACACGGCCTTGGTTACAAGCGTTCCAATTGAGTATTTTGTTCCAGTTCAAACCAAAAAAGGAAAAGTGCTCAAAAAACGAAATTAGGCGATTGTTCGGCGTCGTTTTTCGAAGGGCGTCTCCTGTACGCGTCCTGAGGAGTCTTGTTGGTTTCGGCTCAAATTGGTTCGTGTTGTTACAGGAGTTTTGATACAATGGCTCTTAGGGACCAGCTCCCGTTCTCACGGCCAGGGGTCTATTTTCAGAGGGAAAAGTATGCCGCTGGCCAAAAAGAGATTTCATTTAAAGCAAAAGTATGGTTAGATGTTTGGTGCGTAGAGTGAATTCACCAGGAGGATGTACATTCATGGCATGGGATGATACCGAAGACAAAACCGTTTATAAGGTTGTGATCAACCACGAAGAACAGTATTCCATTTGGCCTGCTGATCGTGAAAACGCATTGGGTTGGAACGATGTCGGCGTATCCGGCTCCAAACAGGAGTGTCTGGATCATATTGAAGAAGTTTGGACTGACATGCGTCCTCTTAGTCTCCGTAAAAAGATGGAAGAAGACGCCAAAGCAGCTGAAAGCGGCAGTTAATTCCAACATTTTCTTTTAACAAACACCCTTATGGAACCGCAGATTTGCGGCATAAGGGTGTCTTGCATTTAGAACTCCTTCCTTTACAAAGCTTCACCAGGGAATATCATTTTTCCAGTGGCGCCTATTCTGCATTTTTAAAAAATATGGGAACACATGCGGTTTGGCTCGTCATTAAATGAAGAAGCTGCTACTCCCTCTAGCGCGTTATTAGGACCTGCGTTGTCCTGATTACCTATTTACGTTAGGGTCTGGAAGGGCCACGAATAAATGTCTTTGGCCTTCCCATCCGGCCAAACCTCCTACCCGACTTAAGAAAATTGTGAGAATGTATGAGAGGGATGGTTTGAATATTAGTAACGCCAATTCCTTTCTAGCGCAGCTGTAGGCATTACAGGTTGTCTAAGTATCAGTGCAGTTTCTGCTGGTCCCTGGCGATCAGCTCCTCGGAAAGTCGTTACACTGTAGGCTTACTTCGCACTTGATCCTTTTCTGCAAAACAAGGTATGCTTTGGTAAAGGGTGATGGGTTGAATCCCATCTCTCAAAATATCAGCCTGTACTTTGTTCAATCACCTGACGCGATGGGACTGAGTTTAATATTTATGCCCCATAAAAGTGGAAGTGGAAGCGCGCCTCCGGAGGTTTCTTGCATGAAACAGATCACCGCTAAAGAAATCATGAATCCCAATGTGGTCTGGGTCAGGGAGAGCTTTCCGGTTTCTGAAGTAACCCGGCTCTTTCACGAGAAAAATATTTCAGGGGCGCCCGTGGTGGATCAGAGCGGCGAGATGACGGGCGTGGTTTCTCTTAGAGATATAGCTTTAACCACTTTGCGCAATTATATAAACGTCGCAGATAAGGATCCTTCCTACTACACTCGCGGTTGGGAACAGCCTCTTGCTCCCGAAGAAATTAAAGCCATTGAAATGGGACCCGGCAAAGATCTCAGGGTAAAGGACATCATGACGCCCCTGGTTTTTACCGTAGGCCAGGAAGCCCCTCTTTCCGAAATCACTACAAAAATGGTGGTCAGCCATGTTCATCGTTTGGTAGTGGTGGAGAATAGCGAGTTGAAGGGTATTGTCACCACGATGGATGTTCTTCGCGCCGTTAAAAACCACTTATAAACGAAGATTCAGCGTCTGCTTTTCGTATAATCGTTCAATAGTGGCGCGGTTTATCGAGGCATAGACTTTTGATCTGGTTGTTCGGGTTATAATGAGTTAGCTGGGTTCAGTACAAGTGAGGTCAGCGAGGCGAAAATTCTGGAGTTATGAATGATTCTCTTCGACGGTGGTTGGGGAAAGACAATAACCTGTAGGCAGATGATTGCATTGGTTTTCATTTTTACTGCTGGCTATTCCCTGTTTGCTCAAATTGAAATCACCGACCCCACTGATGGGGCTTATGTGTCAGGTGAGTATGAAGTTAGGCTAGCAACAAAAGATCCTGTCGATATCAAGAGAACCGCCCTCTACCTTGACGGTAAATTGGCTATCGAGAAGAGCGGCTGGACGCCGAGGTTGGTTGTCGATTTCGGTGAAACCATCGAAAGGCACGAGCTATACGCCGCATTGGAAACAAACTCTGGAGAAAAATTGGTCTCGCAAATAGTGATCACCCGCAAGCTACACATTGATTATTCCGAAACAACCCGGGTGGTATTGCTAGGCGCTGTTGTAAAAAGTCGGTCCAACAAGCCCATTGTAGGCCTGACCAAAAATCATTTCTCGGTATTTGAAAATGGGAAGCCTCTGGTAATTGAAAACTTCTATAAGGAGCAGTTGCCCCTGGATCTGGTAATGCTGCTGGACACTTCGTCTTCTCTAAGAGATCAAGGTATTCATGATGTAAAGCAGGCTTCTTCTGCATTTATTAATCGCCTTGAGACGGCTGACCGGGTCGCTCTTTACGAATTCAAGAGAAACCCCCATAAACTACTGGACTTTACAAACGACCGGAAGCGGCTTCAAGCGAAAATAACCGGTTTGGAGTCCCTAGGGGAAACTGCCCTGTTTAATGCCCTGCATCTAGGACTGAAAGACCTCAGGGGACGGCGAAAAGGGAGAAAGGCGCTGTTGCTCTTCACCGACGGCAGGGACAGCTTCTATGACGATCCTCGCGATAAAGCTCGCATGATGAGACAAGCCATTATCATGGCCCAAGACCAGGAGGTCACGATTTTCACGCTTGGCCTCGGTAAGAAAATTCATCGTCCCGCCTTGGAGCGCATTGCCGAGGAAACTGGCGGGCGGTTTTACTACGCTGACAATTCCTCCAAGTTGGCTCAAACCTTTTCAGAAATCCTCATAGATCTGAAGAATCAATACATGCTGGGCGTGATCCCCCAAGCACAGGGGGCTGGGTTTAGAAAACTGGAAATTAAAGTGAAGAAACGGGGTGCTGTGGTCCACTCTCGCAAAGGTTATACCGCACGTTAGCATGAGAGGGGGCCGAATCAAAATTCGGCCCCGCAATTTTATTTACCCCGATAGGGAACACCTTCCGCCAGCCATTTGGGCGCGGGCTCGCCTTTCAGATAATGATCAAGGTACTCTTTCATTTTCAGGGTGTAATCGACCTTGTTAGGATATTTCTTCAGGTGATGGGGCTCATCTCGATACTGAAGAAAAACGACATCTTTGTCGAGGCGACGCATGGCCAGGTAAAGCTCAACCCCCTGATCCCATGGAACTGCATCGTCTCGATCACCAAACATGATTAACATGGGCGTGTTGATGCGGTCGGCAAAAAAGACTGGTGAGTTATCGATATACAGATCTCGACGTTCCCACATATTGGCGCCGATACGGCTTTGACCCGTTTCATATTGAAACTGCCGAGCCAGACCGGAGCCCAATCGTATGCCGCTATAGGCAGAAGTCATGTTGGAAACAGGCGCGCCGGCAACTGCACAGGCAAAAATGTCGGTTTGAGTAACGGCAAATGCGGTTTGATAGCCGCTCCAACTGTGGCCGTGAAGACCAATCGCGTCTGGATCCGCAACACCCATGTCTACGATCTTCTGAATGCCAGGAACCAGTGCTTGAACTGCCGTATCCCCTGGGTAGCCGACCTCGAATTTGATGTCCGGAAGGAAAACAGCATACCCGTTACTGGTGTAGAACGGGAAATTGGGTCTGTGGTTGACGGCCATTTCATTGAATTGGTACATGCGCTGTGAGAAATAACGGTAGTAGTAAACCAGAACGGGGTAGCGTTTACCCTTTTCCATATTCCCTGGCTTGATCAAAACGCCCTGAAGGGGCTTCCCGTCGGTGCTCCGCCAGGAAATCAACTCGGGCTCACCCCAGGCAAAATCACTGGCTTGAGGGTTTTCATCTGTAATTTTACGTGCATTTTCTAGCTTGAGATTCGAGACCCACAGGTCGGGGAACTCCGAAAAATCCTCTCTGCTGAATAAGATACGATCAGCTTTTTTTGCTTTGGCTTCAAACCTGAAGTACTTTTTCCCCTCAACAAGAGATCGACTCTGAGAACCGCCAATCTCCATCTCGTGAAAAACTCTTTGTTTGCTCACCTCATAATTGGCGCGGAGCAGTACTCTCTCGCCCATTTTGTAGAACTGCTGGTCGGGGTCGGTTTCCTGAATGCGGAAAGAAAGATCTTTTTCCCGACCCTGAGTCATTCGCGTTGGCTGGTCGCCATTCGTAGGGAAAAGCCAGATGTCATATCGGTCATAAATCATGACTCCCTTGTCGCCTTCCAGCCAACCTGCATAGCCGTATCCAGGAGTATCCCTTGGGTAATCATGGAGCTCGTTTTCAAAGGATGTATCTAAAGCCTCAGTAAGATTTCGGGTCGTTCGGGTTTTCAGGTCCATGAGATGATGATGACCATCTTTAAACCAGGCCGCATATTTCCCCGAGGGACTGAGGATGACATCGTTCGCCTCACCGGCGCCCTTAAGAATCGGAATGACCTCGCCATTCTTTAGCCTAACAGCATAAACATCCCGAAAGAACCCATCCCAGGTTGCGGCTCTTTGATAGGGCTCAGAGTCCAGAACCATTGCCACAACTTCATTTTCTGTCGGGCGCGCCATTTGATGTCCATGGGCCAACTGCACTGTGCGTCTTTTGTCCACATGATAGAGGGCTGTTAGGGTGCGATTACGCTCTCGTTTCCAAAGAGTCTTCTCATTTGTTTTAATTCGAGGATCCTTGCCGTGCCAGACATCCAGGCCTCGATTTGACCTCAGGCGTTCTACATCGTAGAGGTCAATTTCCTCATCCTCGTCTTTTGTTTCTTTTTCTGGCTTGCGGGCCGGGGCAAGACCAAAGAACAGGCGTTCTCCATTTATGGTCCAGTTCAAAGAACCTTCTTGAGAAACAACCATGCCTTTGGGTATATCATCCACTTTTATTGGTTTTTTATCCGGACTCCACAGATAGAGCTCGCCG
Organism: Holophagae bacterium; assembly: GCA_050294955.1. Classification (GTDB taxonomy): domain Bacteria; phylum Acidobacteriota; class Holophagae; order Acanthopleuribacterales; family Acanthopleuribacteraceae; genus JBNKOV01. Next base: position 880 of record JBNKOV010000131.1, on the reverse strand, counting down.
TCGGGAATATGATAACCCACGGGTTCCTTGTCACTTTCAGGTTTCATTCTACTGATAAATGCAAAATGACCGCCATCTCTGTCCCATTCCATTTTGGGGTAGAGTGTGTTGTTTGTGGAGATTAGGGTTTCCGGAGTCGCAGTGTCGCCTTCCAAGTTTCTGTAATATAGGCCATTGCCTTCACCCTCTTCCGCAGAAACAGCGTAAATCAGAAATCGCCCTTTGGGGTCGAAGCGATAATCAGTTACATGTTTGATTTCAAATTCAGAGCCATTGCCAAGATTTCTTAATACCAACAAAGTTCCAAGGGTTTTGTCTTTCTTGTTTTTTTTCTTATCCGTTTTTGTACTTGGCTTTTCATCAGGCTCGGGCTCTTCTTTTTCCTTCTCTTTTTTATACTCCGTCTCTTGAGGACTCGGGGGTTTTGATGATATTTGAGGAGAAAATCACTTCTTCAAAAACTTTTTTTCAAATGGAATGGCATGGTCATGACCGTGGATGTACTGACGGTGGACGCATATTCCAGAATGGAGTTATGCACGCCAATATAGCTAAACCATGATTATGGAGATGTGGGAGTTGTGGATATATTGGTGGTGGACGCATATTCCGGAGTGGAGGTATGCACGCCAATATTTCTGGGTGAGGCTAGCAAATAATGTGGGTAGCAAATCATTTTTGAAATTTTTTCAAAACTCAATTGGACACATCCCTTAACAAAGCTCAACACAAACAAGAGTTGCTATGTGGAAAAATATTTGGCTCTGGTAGGAATGTGTATGTCATTGAGGAACCTTTCTATTTTCATTCAACTCCGATCAATCTCAAAATTAAGGTTCAGCAAGATTAACACTAACTCAGATATCACACCTCCCAACAA
>JBNKOV010000130.1:0-10473 GCA_050294955.1 Holophagae bacterium | reverse complement strand
GAATGAAATCCAGAGCTTAAAGACCCAATTCACCAAAGCGATAGACGACAACCTACCTACAAGAGCGGAAGAATTGTTACAAAAACTCATAGAATTGGGTGCAGATGTCGAGAAGGAAAAAACAAGGCTCCAGGAATTAAAGGACTATCTGGCTGGCCTGGAAGCGTCTTTTGACAAAGCCGCTGAGGAGATGGATCTTGAAGCTTCACGGACTCATCTTCTTGAGATGGAACGGGCCAACATGAATACCCGTGTGCAAGTTGCCAAAATCCAAGAGGTAGAAGCCCATCACATCATGGAGTCCTATCCATCATATGATAACCTGGAAATTCCGGCCAAAACAGTTGAATGGTTTAGGCAAGAGGCCCTGGCAGGAAACCCTACGGCCCAAATGAATCTTGGCTTCATTTACTGCAAGGGAATAGCGGTTGCACAGAACTTCGAAGAGGCGGCCAGGTGGTTGCTAAAAGCCGCAGAAGCAAACCAACCCATGGGCCAAGTCCTTTTCGGCCAATTATTTGAAACAGGCCAGGGAGTCCCGCTTTCACCGGATATGGGAGCCAAATGGATTGAGAAAGCTGCCAAACAGGGCTTTGTTATTGGAGAGTTCATATTGGCAATTTACTACAGAGACGGAACCGGGGTGCCAAAATCACTGGAAAATGCAAAAAAGTGGATGAAAAGAGCAGCCGCCCAAAACGACAAAAGAGCCATTGAAGAACTCGAAGAATTAGAAAAACTGGACCAAACTCAGACCTCAGATTCACAATCTGTCGAAGCAGCCGCAAATGTAGAGAGCGCTCCCCCCAAAAAACCTCTGCAAATCTATGCAGAAGATGCACATGAGCGAGTCTATCAGACAGACGCAGGTATTGAGTTTCCGATGATAAAAATTCAAAAAGGCAGTTTTGTCATGGGAAGCCCCCTTGCTGAGGAAAGCCGAAACCCATTTCAAGAATATTCTCATGAAGTAACCATTAGCAAACCCTTTCGGATGGGCAAGACCGAAGTTACCCAAGAGCAATGGACAGCCATAACAGGCACAAACCCCAGTACCTTCAAAGACCCACAGCGCCCTGTAGAAAATGTATCCTGGGAAGACATCCAAGAGTTTTTAATACTTTTAAACAAGGAAATGAATGGCCAGGCGACCTTTAGACTACCAACCGAGTCCGAGTGGGAGTATGCATGCAGAACGGGCTCCGAAGGCCCCTTTTCAGGTGACTTGAATGACATGGCCTGGTTTAGAGACAACGCAGAAAATGGAACCCAACCAACGGGAGTCAAGGCTCCAAACACCTGGGGTTTATATGACATGCATGGGAATGTTTCCGAATGGGTTGAAGACGCCTGGAGTGTTTACCCAGAGGAACCGACTGTGGATCCGGTCAAAAAAGGAAAAGGCGACAAGCACATCCACCGTGGCGGGAGTTGGCAGAGCCATGCAAAGTATTTAAGATCGGCAAATCGGGGCATTAACAACCCGGATTTTCGCGCAAACACCCTTGGCTTTCGGTTGGCATGCGCAATAAAATGATCATTTTTTCCCAATTCACAGGCTCAGCGAAGCGAACCGTCAAGAATAATACAAAACAAAAGATATTATTCAGGCATCCAAGTTTCGCCGCCCGGACCAGGGTCCGGGAGGCGTAGAGTACGAGGATAAATCCTACTGCTTATAAACCTTGCCATCCTTCATCACAAAGGAGACCTTTTCCATGAGACTGATATCGTCGAGAGGGTTTCCAGGGACCGCGACCAGATCGGCCAGCTTCCCAGCCTCCACAGTGCCCAGCTCATCGTCGATGCGCAAGAGTTGAGCCGCAACGCTGGTTGCGGATTGAATGGTTTTCATGGGCGGCATGCCCGCCTCGGCCATTAACACAAACTCGTGTGCGTTGTCGCCATGACGGGAAACCCCGGAATCGGTGCCAAAAGCGATTTTTACACCGGCCTCATAAGCCTTCTTGAACGTGCCCTTCATGACAGGACCAATCTTCTTGGCCTTCACAGCAATCATAGGAGGAAAGAAGCCAGGCGTTTCAGCCATTTTCAGAACAAAATCGCCAGCCATGAGGGTAGGCACCAGATAGGTTCCCTTTTCCTTCATGAGCGCCATCACTTCTTCGTCCATATAGGTGCCGTGCTCGATAGAAGTAACCCCCGCAACAACAGCCCGTTTCATGCCTTCGGTTCCATGGGCGTGAGCCGCCACGGTGAAACCGTAATCTTTGGCTGTAGCCACAATCTCAGCAACTTCTTCTGTTGTAAACTGAGGGTTTTGACCATTCTTAGCCACACTCAATACGCCGCCAGTGGCGGTAATTTTAATCAGGTCGGAGCCGTCTTTATAGCGTTGACGCACCGCTTTGCGGGCATCGTCTGTACTGTTCACAACACCGTCTTTAGGACCAGGGTCCCCTTGCAGAAGCGCGTTCATGCCATTGGTGGGATCGGCGTGTCCGCCGGTGGTGCCAATGGCCTTGCCAGCCGTATAAATGCGAGGCCCGATCACTGTGCCCATATTCACCGCATTCCGCAGAGAGATGGACAATAGATGGGTGTCGCCCAAATCACGGACAGTAGTAAAGCCAGCCATCAGAGTCTTTTCAGCCAGGGGAACCATGCGAAATGCATAATCGCCGGGATTCAGGCGGAAACCTTCGCTGTAGCTCGCCTTGGTCAACTCACCAGTAAGATGGGTGTGCATATCCATGAGGCCTGGCATAAGAGTATGGGATTTCAAATCGATCACGGACTCGCCATCTCCTGGCTTCTGATAGCCCTTCGCAATCTTCACAATCTTATTATCGGAAACCACAACCGTCACTTTTTCAGCAACAGAGTCCGACTTTCCATCAATAAGCCTACCGGCATGTATCAAGGTAGTTCCAGCCTGAACGCTACCCAGGGCGGCGCAGAGAACCAAGGCAATCGCCCACCATTTTCTATAAATATTCATCAAAACGCTCCTGTACAAAAGTCCCGCGCCAAAACAACTACCATCTTAAACTGCTGGGGCTGGCCGTGCAAGAAAGAGAAATGTGTATCATTTGCCATCAACGATCCAGGGCAACCGCCAACTGGGGCTTAAAACTAGAAAAACCCGGGCGCGCCAGAAGGGCAGTCCGGGTTTTTCTGTTATTTTATGTTTACGCTTTAGGACTACAATCCCAACACGTCTTCGCGAATTTGCTGGAGAGCTTGAACGAAGTCCCTGGCTTGTTGGGGTGTTCCTTCGCTGCAATCGTGGAAGGAAAAGGCGTTTCGAGAACCGTTCCAGTAAATCTCTACTTCCATGACAAATGCGTCAGGACAAGGTTGAGTTAGCTGAGGTACTTCAAGGGCCAATGCTCGCGAGGTGTCCATCGCGCCCAATACGGCTTCCAGGTTTCGAGACTGGGTGGGCTGGCATGCCCCGCTCTCTGTGCAGGTCTTTTCTGGCGTTATGATCAATTCATAATCATTACCGCCAAAGCCCCCTGTCATCGTGAACCGTATGCGGTTGTCGGATACCGCCAGAGGTTGATGATGGTACATTGAGAATTTATCGCCCTCCACGGGTCCACCAGACAAAACGGTGGCCAATACGGGTTGGTTGGCCTGAATTTCAAACCAGCCGCCTTCCCCAAGACTCTCTCTGGGATCCGCCAAAAGGGTGGAAAACTTGCGAAATGGGGCCATTTCCTCCACCAACGCCGAGCCGCCCATGGGCCTACGCTGCTCGTCGTAATAGGAGATGGTGGCGGTTACCGGCTCTGAGCCCAAGTTGACTAGAGCCAGTCCCTGCCAAATGGATGGGGTTCGAGCTGTTTCGAATCGGTAGAAGTATCTGCCTTCTTTCTCTAATGGCACGGTTAGGGGTTCAGTCAAGGATTTGCCGGAATATCGCACCCACAGGTCCAATCCCAAAGTGGCGCTGATTTCTACAATATCGGAGATGGCTGGCGGAAACAGCTTATCGGCTTCTACTACAATTTTCTGTCGGGCAGGTGCTACGACTTCTTTAAATCCGCCCTTTGGCGACATCAACCAGACCGAGCCAGGGCTTAAATTGTCGTTGTTGATGATGATTTCGGTTAAAATCCCCGCCTCAATTCGCGTTACATGGGGCAACCAGTAAGTGTCTCGCGCCATGGTCTGCGCCCCTACCAACATCAATCCAATGATCACTATCGCTTTCATGCGGCCTCTCATCATCTTATCCAACCTCCCAGTATTCATGGATTCAAGAAGTTGGCGTAAAGCGCTGTCGGGGTACGGTCCCGGCGCTCTACGCCTTCTTGCCTCTCTGATCTGTTAAGAGAGCAAGGCCTGTGCCGAAAAGAGTTTTGCTTTGAAACGCCTTTATTTCCAGGCTTTCTTTTCCAGCAGGCCGCTTCAATTGTAAAACAGAACTGCCTCTTGCGTTGGATTTTTCTAACGCTAAGACCAAGGCGTCATATTTTCCCAACCCTGTTGAGATTGTTTAAAGGTTCGCGAGCCGAAGGACCATAGGGAACAATACGTTGTTTTCCATATGGATATGCCTCTGAATTTCCTGGATGAGATTTCTCAATTCTCCAAAGAGCGCTTTCAGATCGCTAGTCGAGTGGTCATGTAGTGTAAAATTTTCGGTAAGCGTTTTTATCTCACGCACGACATTGAACGCCACCTGGTGTTCCGATTCCATGGCGGCGATGGGGTGCTGCACCGGACAACTCATGGCCATGCCTCCATGGGGCGGTCGCTCCCCCATCATCCTGTATATGGCGGGGAAGAGCACCTGTTCCTCTTTTTGCATGTGGGGACGCAAATCATCGAAGAGCCATTGGGTTAACATGCAGAGTCTGGTCATGAGATCGGGGTTTCTGCAATCCCGGTTTAGGAGGCGCTCTTGAAGCTCCTCAATGCGAGGAAATGCGGCGCGATGTCCCTCATGATATCGTTCCAATATGTGCTCGATGAGCATTAAAACCTCGCTGTCTTCCCATTTCCGCCAAGATCCGTCTTCGCCGCTGGGCACGGCTTCCAGTTGGGTCCGACATGCCGAAAGCACCGACTCCGGAGATAGGCGCAGGCGGCTGCACTCATCGGCAAGGGATTGATTCAATCCACAGGCAAAGTCCATATGACGCGCTTCGAAAAGTGGGATTAAAATGGGGAAACCAGCAGCCAGTTCTCCCATGGAAGTATTTTGATCAAATACACTAACAAGCGTCATCTCCGCACCTCCTCGCCTTAATCCCAAAAGCTTAATGCAAAGTTGAAGAGGCTTATATGATTGGGGTCATACTTTCGACGTCATAATAAAAAAGATATTAGTTCGCTTCCACGCAAAGCAAGGTGAGGTCGTCGTGGCTCATGAGCCCGCCAGTATGAGACCCGATGGCGTCAAGCACGGATTTCTTCAGGCCGGCAGGGTTGTTTTGAGGGGCTTGTTTTAAACTGTTCATCAATCGCGATTCCCCAAACAGTTCCCCATCTTTTGACGGGGCTTCTAACACGCCGTCGGTGTAGATGAAGATTCGATCACCCGGTTCGAGAGGGATTTGGGATTGATCGTAGCAGGCGTTGGCCATTACCCCCAAAGGTAGGTTGCAGCCTTCGGATTCTGGAGGCGAAACAGCGCTCCATAACCCGGTTTTGGCGCGCCAGATCATCATTGGGGGATGGCCAGCGTAAGTGAAATATAAATGGCCATCGCGCAATACAATGCTGGCCAGGACGATGGTGGTCATGGCCTGGAATCCACGTTTCTCCACGGTATTGTTGAGGTTTTTCACAACCTGACTGCCCATGGGGTCGTTGAGATGATCCTTCAGCGATTGATATACCCAGTGACTTACGGTGCTCACGGTTTCACCATGGCCGACAACGTCGGCTACGGCGATCCTGGCCATGCGATCTCCGCCGCAGACGCTGAAGAAGTAGATATCTCCACCTTTGCCGCCTTCGGCGGAACGGGAAAAAAGACTGGCGGAAACGGGGCCGCACTCCAACTCACGGTCTATGTTTTCGATACCGCCCCAAACCCGAGCGCACTCCAGTCTTTGCGTCATCAGGCTGTTCCGTCTGCTTGTACTTGAGTTGCGGTCTGTCCGATCATCTTCCCTATTTCCATATCGATGTGATAAAGGCCTCTGCCATCCAAACCGATGATGTCTATTTTGTCTACAATGGACTTGAACAGTTTTTCTTCTTCATGCTGTTCCGCCACATACCACTGGAGGAAGTTGAAGGTGGAGAAGTCTTTCTCAGAAAAAGCCGCGTCGGCAAGATCATTGATCTTGGTGGTAACATGACATTCGTGATCATAGGTGGATTTGAACAGATGTCTCAGGTCATTATACTCGTGGGGCGGTTTCGCGATAGCCTCTAACCGGGCCTGAGCGCCCGTGTCGTTTATATAATCGAAAAGCCGAAACATGTGCTGCATTTCCTCTTGGGAATGGACCCGCAAAAAGTCTGCACAGTTTTCCAGGCTTTGATAAGCGCACCAGGAACTCATTTGCAGATAGAGGTTGGAAGAATAAAACTCCAACGTTACCTGCTCGTTCAATTTTTTCACTACTTTCTCACTCAACATCCCGGTCCACCTCGCTTATTTCAAAAAAGGCCCCGCTTTTGAGGCAGGGCTTAGCCTACTATCATAACGCCAAAATGGCGGGGTTTCAAGGTTGCCCTCACCCAACCGATCGCTTGGGGAGGGTATCCCTTGGTTATAGGCCATTTTCAACCTGGTGTTCCGCTCACTAACGCGCAATCCTAATTAGACTTGCCAGCCAAAATCATCACTCACGGTCCATCTTTTGAATATTTTAAGGGATTCAATTGAGCGGCTTCCGCTCTTGCCGATTGAGCCTGTGTTTTTTCTATTCCGGGGTATTGGCTTTTAAGGAACCAGGCGTCTGCGTCGGTTTTATTAATTTCCAAAGCCTTGTCGATGGCGTGCAGTCCTTGGGAAAGGATCTCTGGTTTTGAGGTTCCAAAATGTTGCACTCCCAACAGGCAAAGCCTGGCCAGGGCTATCCAATTGTCTGGATTAGCGTCATTTAAGTCTAGGGCTTTTTGCAGATCTACTCGGGCGCTCTCGAAGATTTCAATTTTGCTGGTTTGATCAAATTCCATTCGCTGCAGACGGGTCAAACCCAACAAGCGGTATACGTCGGCGTTGCGACCATTGGAAAAGGACTCCGCTTCGCCTAGCACTTTCAAGTTCTGCTCAAGCAAAGCTGTAGCGGCTTTTCCAGGTCCTTTATACCGCGCCCAGGCGAGACGTGTTTCGCTTAAATCTCGTAGGGTCTCTGCGAATTGAGGGTTCAATTCTACCGCCTTTTCCAAGGCGGATTCGGACTTTTGAAATAGTTGGTTGGCGTCCCGTTGGTTCAGCTCTTCCCATTTGGCTTCCCAAAACAGCAATCGCCCCATCCATTGATGATTGTAGGCGTAGTTTTTGTTTAAATCCATGGCTTTAACCAGAGACTCCCGGGCTGATTGAAAATGCGCAGTCGGGTCCTCTCCAAACGCCAGACCCAGTTCTGCAGAAACCACATGAGACCGCCCCAAGCACATGTAGTAAAAGGTCTGACTGGGGTCCAGCTCGATACCCGCCCGGAAAAAGCTGCGGGCTTTTTTCAAATCGACCGCATAGGGATCTCCCCTTTTGCCCTGGTACCCTGCGATTCTAACCCAGGTGATCCCCTGATTGATAAGCCCTGTCGCGTCGTTGGGATTGATATTCTTCATTTGCTCAAAGGCCGAAGCGGCCTGTTTTAAGGAAGATATGGGGTTTAAACCGTCTTCCAATTCATAGGCTCCCATGATCATCATGGCCACGCCCAGGCAGTTATGCGCGTCAATCAGATTGGGTTTGATGTCAATGGCGGCCCGGGCATGATTCGCGGCTTTTTCTAAAAATGGGGCGGCATCTCCCCCATTAATTCTTTGCTGATAACTAATCTGCAAATAGGTGAATCCCAGGTTTAAATGGCCGTCTGCGTTGCCCGGTTTCAAGGCCAACGCCTTTTCTCCCAATTCGATAGCCCTGTCACATGCGCCATCGGTATCCTGGCCCTTGTCCAACATGTAGTTGCACCATTTCCAGTTCAGCTCGGAGAGTCGATTGTGCAGGCTAAAGGAATCCGGGTCCGCCTTCAACCCTCTAAGCCCCTCTTCTCGCGCCCTTTCGAAAAGCTCCGAAGGAGAATCGCCCTTCTCAATGGCGACCACCATCATGGCCAATAGGCGAAAACACTCTGCTTCATACACCATGGGATCGCTTCTCGCGATGTCAGTGGCGGCGCCGTAACATGCGCCGGCATATTCGTAATACCGCATGGCCTCGTCCAACTGACCATCGGACTTGCTTTCCAAGCCCCATCTCATGAAGATGTCGCCCTCCAGAGTTTTGGAAAAGTAGAGACCCGGTTCTATGGAGAAAACCTGGCGAGCATCGTTGGCCGCGTCGTCGTAACGTCCTTCATAAAAGGCGATTAAGGCTCTGACATACTGATTTGGAAGGCCGTCCCAGGCAAGGCCCTCCTTCAGAAAGCCCAAGGCGCGATCTCTGTAATCTCGGTTTAGGGCGGCCTTAGCCGCTTCCATTTCCTCGGGATCATCTTCCGTTGAAAGAAGGGTCTCCATGCGCTCTTTATAAATGAAACCCAAAGCCTGTCCGAGATGAAAAGCGACCTCAGGTGTTTGAAAATCTTTGTCCCACGCGGCCTGAAAGTGAGGCAAGGCGCCTTCAAAATCGTGAAGACTGGCCAATCCGCGACCCAGGGCGTAATGGCCAGATGCCTCACCCTCCACCCCAAACAAGCCCATCTCTGTTTCAATGGAGGCGAGCTGTTTCTGAACCATGCGTTTTTCTCGTCGCGTGTCGTGCAGCGGCAACAGGTAGCCATGTTGAACGAGGCGTTCTACTTCTTCAATATCCTGGCCGAATTTTTGGGCCAGCCGGGCCTGTTGCTTTGCCTGGGACCGAGCGTGCAACGTCAATGCCAATAGCACCATGCCTGCAACCATAAAGGCTGCAATGACTGCGCTCAGGAGCTTGTTTTTTCGTATTTTTTTGGAAAGACGATAAAAGAACCCTGCGCTTTTAGCCATGACAGGGTCCCCATGAAGAAAGTTGGTGAGATCCTGGGCCAGCAACCGAGCGCTGTCGTATCGCCGCTCTGGTTCTTTTTCCAAGCACTTCATGACGATCTTTTCTAAATCACCGGGCAGGTTGGTGGAGGCCTGACTCAGTGGAAGAGGTTCGTCTTCAACTACTTGTATCAATAATTCGGTGGTCACGTTCCCCGGAAACGGCCTCTTCCCGGACAACATTTCGTAGAGTGTGACGCCCAAACTGTAAACATCGGATCGACGATCCATGGCGCCAATGTCGCCAAGCGCCTGCTCCGGGGACATGTAGGCCGGACTCCCCAGAACCATGCCGCTAATTGTTAAACCGGGGGCCGCCAATTCCCGGGCCAATCCGAAATCCAAGACCATGGGAATCCAACGCCCGTCTTCGCCCTGGCGGATCATGATATTCCCCGGTTTCAGGTCGCGGTGAATCAAACCCTGAGCGTGGGCGGTCTGAACGGCGTCCGCCACATCTCGGATAATCATCACTTTCTCTTCTAGAGTCAGAGGATGTTCTACTTCGTTAACCGGCTTGCCTTCCACAAGTTGCAAGGCAATATAGGGCTTTCCATCCAGCTCACCCACTTCGTAGATCTTACAGATATTCTCATGGTCAACCCGAGCCTGGTTTCTGGCTTCTCGCAAAAACCGTTCTAGAATTTCGCCATCATCGCTACGCACGAACTTCAGCGCGACAGACCGGTTTAATTGAGAGTCGAAGGCTCGATAAACCTTACCCATGCCGCCCTGACCCAGCAGAGCTTCTATCTTGTATTTTCCCAGTGAGGCGCCAACCAGTGCATCTTCCATAAGCAACATGAATTATACCTGATACGCCGCCACTCCAAGGCAAAATTCCAAACTTATTTGCAAAATCATTGGAATTTCCTGTCCAAGGATCTGCTCAGAAGATTCTACAACACCTGGATTCTGCGCAAAAGGACCATCTTCTCACGAAAAAAGCCGCAGCACATGATCCCCTGTGCTGCGACCTTCAAATTGCAAATCCTTCGAAAGTCAGGGCGTGGTGTTACATGCAGAAGCACCGCCGGGATAGGACGATTTGCCACTTCCCCCTGGGCAGTCAACCATGGTTTCGCAGGTTGGATCTGAACAATCATTGGTGAAATCCGGATCAATGCCCCCACGTAGATGGCTGCGATTATTCATCACCGTCACAAAACTCTTTACTACAAAATCTTCAAGGCTTAACTTGGCTCTCATAACAATACTCCCATTTTTGATATTTAGCATGTCATTGAAACAGAAGCAAATACCGCCGGATACAGATCCCCCAGCTCGCCGATTGGTGAATCGCGACGTTATTTACTTCATTTTTCTCCCATTAAGGACCCG